>PWMP01000165.1 GCA_003558145.1 Elusimicrobiota bacterium | reverse complement strand
GTAGTTGAAAGGGGCGTGTACCCCAAATCAAAGGGAGATGAAGAAAAGGTAGCCAAAGGTTTTGCAAATATCAGGGAAGAAGACCCCACTCTTAACTTCGGTTTTGAATCGCAGACCAAGGAAATGGTTCTTAGGGGTATGGGTTCGCTTCAGCTTGACCTTATGGTAAAAAAATTAAAAAACAGGTACGATGCTGAGGTAGAATTGAGACCTCCCAGGATTGCATACAGGGAAACAGCCGGTCGGAAAGTAGAGTCGGTCCGTGGAAAATATAAAAAACAGACAGGCGGACGCGGCCAGTACGGAGATTGCGTTATAAATCTTTTTCCGTTGGAAAGAGGAAATGGTTTTGAATTTGTGAATGGAATAGTGGGCGGAAAAATACCGGGTAATTATATTCCCGCTATTGAAAAAGGTATTAAGGACGCAATGAAAAAGGGCGTTATTGCCGGGTATCCCGTTGAAGATATAAAAATTTCGGTATTTGACGGTTCCTACCATGAAGTAGATTCTTCCGATATGGCTTTTCAGGTTGCAGGTAGCCTTGCTTTCCAGGAAGCAATAAAACAGGCCTCTCCTTTTATTCTTGAGCCTATAATGAAAGTTAAAATAACCGTTTCAAAGGATTATATGGGAGCGGTTATGGGGGATTTAAATTCCAGGCGAGGAAGAGTTTTGGGTATGGAACCCGCCGGAACCCTTCAATCTATAAATGCTCTTATTCCTAAGCAGGCTCTAACCACATATGCGGAGGATTTAAGGTCGCTTACAAGCGGAGAAGCCGAATATATATCAGAATTTGATCACTATGAAGCTGTTCCCCATGACGTTCAGGCTCAACTTGTTGAAAAATACCAGAAGGAAAAAGGAGAAGGCCGGTAATACTTTAAATCGGGAGAATATCTGATGTCGGGACATTCAAAGTGGCATAGTATAAAACACCAGAAAGCCGCTGAAGACAAGAAAAGAGGAAAACTTTTTTCAAAACTTGTAAGGGAAATAACAGTAGCTGCCCGGCTCGGAGGCGGCAAAACTGAAATGAACCCGCGCCTGAGACTTGCCATTGAAAAAGCCAACTCTGCAAACATGCCTAAAGAAAATATTGAAAGGGCAATAAAAAAAGGAACGGGAGAGTTACCTGGAATATCTTATGTGGATGTCCTTTATGAAGGCTACGGACCCCAGGGCGTTGCGGTTATGGTAAAGGTTACTACGGATAATAAAAACAGGGCGGTTTCACAGATACGCAGGATATTTTCCGAAAACGGAGGTTCGCTTGGTGAAAACGGTTGTGTAAGCTGGATGTTTAAACAGAAAGGTTTTATAGCCGTATCAAAGGAAAGCGTAAGCGAGGAAGAACTTCTGGAAAAGGTAATAGACCTTGATGTTGAAAATGTTGACAGCAGCGATGACGAAATATATGAAGTGTTGACAGCGCCGGATAATTTTTCTGCAGTCTGCGATAAATTAAAAGAACGGATTAAAATAGAAGTGGCGGAGGTGACAATGATGCCAGATACTTACATAAAACTGACAGGTTCTGATGCAAGAAAAATGCTAAATTTGATAGACGAACTTGAAGAGAACGATGATGTTCAGCAAGTATATGCTAACTTTGATATTTCCGCTGAGGGAATGAAAGAAAACTGAAGATTTATCCGGTATCGCTTGCGGTAACCCGGATCATTTCATCAATTGTAGTTATACCTTCCAATACCTTGTTTAAAGCGGCCAGCCTGAGAGTATTCATTCCCTGCTGTACAGCCTGTTCTTTTATTTTATAGGCGGGATTTCTGGTGTTTATAAGTTCCCGTATCTCATTTGTAACTTCCATTAACTCGTATATAGCTATCCGGCCTTTATATCCCGTGTCGGAACATTTTCTACACCCGCTGCCCTTGTAAAGTTTAATTTTCTTCTTATTTCCTATCTCCTTTTTGCTAAGTCCGTAATTCTCCAATACTCCGGGGTCAACTTCATAAGATTCTTTGCACTTTTCACATATTGTCCTTACCAGCCGTTGGGCCAGAGACATAATTACGGTTGACGATATAAGAAATGGTTCTATCCCCATGTTATTAAGGCGCGTGACGGCAGTGGGGGCGTCGTTAGTATGAAGTGTTGACAAAACAAGGTGGCCTGTTAACGCGGAGTTAATGGCAATTTCGGCAGTTTCTTTATTTCTAATTTCTCCAACCATTATTATGTCGGGGTCCTGTCGCAGGAAGGTCTCCAGTCCCGACGCAAAACTAAGACCTATGTCAGGTTTTGCCTGTACCTGGATAATTCCTTTCAGTATATACTCCACCGGGTCTTCAATGGTATTAATGTTGACGTCCGGACGGTTAAGGTTTGTGAGAGCTGAATAAAGGGTAGTTGTTTTACCGCTTCCCGTTGGCCCGGTTACAAGAACTATACCGTTAGGGTTGTTAATTATTTTTTTAAATCTTGCCAGGTCTCTCTGTTCAAAACCCAATTGCAGAAGGTCAAGGCACAGGCTAGATGCGTCAAGAACTCTCATAACGACTTTTTCACCGAAAGTTGAAGGAAGAAATGAAATACGCAGATCAATCTCCCTTTTACCAAATTTTACCTTTATCCTTCCGTCCTGGGGAAGTCTTTTTTCAGCAAGATCAGCGAGAGCCATCACTTTTAGCCTGGCCACAATTGCGTTATATATGTTTTTAGGCGGCGCCGGCTGCGGATGAAGAACCCCGTCTATACGGTAGCGTATACGGCAGGATTTATCAAAAGGCTCAATGTGTATGTCAGAAGCTCTTTTTTTAATAGCATTAAGAATTATTAAGTTCACCATTTTAACAACAGGTGCTTCTTCCGAAGCTTGTTTAATTTTAGTTATATCTTGCATCCTGTCGTCTTCGGTATCCGACATTACCTGGAGTTCCGCTTCTCCGGGCTTTGTTTTTGAGAGTTCCTTAATAATACTGTTAAAAACGTCGCCGGAGTCTACGTCTATTTCGTCGGTGCTGTCTGTATATTCTTCATCGGTATCTGCTTCTTCTTCAAATTCGTCAATGAAGCCGGTACCGTAAAACCTGTCTATGGCTCTTTTGATTTCGTTCCGGACGGCAAGTACTATTTCAATGTTCATTCCGGTGATTGCCCTCAAATCATCAATGGCAAATATATTCATCGGGTCGGATATGGCTACTATAAGAGTGCTATTGGTTTTTTTAACGGGAATCAGGCCTCTTTTGCAGGCAAAGTTTTCCGGTACAAGTTTCAAAACTTCTTCCGCTATGTCCCCGTAGGATTTAAGGTCTACATATGACAGGTCGGACTGCTTACCCATAAAAGCCATAAAGACGTCTTCTGTTATATAACCTTCAGATATGAGTATGTCGCCCAGGTTAAGGCCGGAATCCTGCTGCTTTTCACGGGCTTTCTCAAGCTGCTCGGATGTTATCAGCCCTACCTCGACCATCTTGTCAGTAAGGTCTTTTATTGTTGGTACTTTCATTTTTAAGCGCCTTTAAAAGGTAATAACACCAAATATTTATAAAATCAAGCTAATTGACAATTTACAGGGCATTTTATAACATATTCCTGCGCGGTATCCGGACAATGGAAACCGAATATCCACAGGTGTTTGAGTAAGGAGGATAAAGCTTTGAAAAAAATACCGATATTAGACCTTTACCCGCAGCATAAAAAACTTAAAAGAGATATATTTAAAAGGTGGAAAAAACTATGCAATTCCTCAAGTTTCGTGCTGGGCAGGGAAGTAGCTGAGTTTGAAGAAGAGTTTGCCGCTTACTGCGGCGCAAAGTACGCGGTAGGAGTCAGTTCCGGCACCTCAGCCCTGCACATTGCCCTTGAAGCGCTTCACTGCAAAAATAAAACCGTAATGACGTCTCCCTTTACTTTTATAGCAACAGCTGAAACAATCCTTCACTCCGGGGGAAAAATAAATTTCAAAGATATAGAAAAAGATTACTATACCATTAACCCGGACCAGATTGCACCTTCAGTATCTTCTTCAGACGTTATAATTCCAGTTCATATTTACGGGCAGGGAGCGGATATGGATAGCATAATGAAAATTGCTTCAGAAAATAACCTCAAGGTAATAGAAGACTGCGCCCAGGCTCACGGGGCTGAATATAAAGGAAAAAAGGCGGGAACTTTTGGGGATGCCGGATGTTTTTCTTTTTATCCTGCAAAAAATCTTGGAGCATACGGCGAGGCTGGCTGCGTTATATGCAGCGACCGGGAACTTGCAGAGCTTATGAAAAGGCTGCGGGCGCACGGGTCAAAGGACAAGTATTACCACACTGAAGTGGGATATAATTACCGTATTGACGCTCTTCAGGCTGCCGTTTTGAGAGTAAAGCTTAAGTATCTTGACGAATGGAACCTGGCTCGCGCAGAGCATGCCCGAATATATAATAAACTTCTTGCCGGCACACAGGTTACAACTCCAAAAACCAGGGAGGGCTGCAGCCATGTGTTTCACCAGTATTCGGTTGTTACTCCGCGCCGCGACGCGCTGGCAGATTATCTTAATCAAAACGGCATAGGAACGGCTGTTCATTATCCAATACCCCTTCATCTGCAGCCGGTTTTTTCCTTTTTGGGCCACAAAAAAGGCGATTTCCCTATTTCGGAAGAACTGTCTTCCGGATGCCTGTCTCTTCCTGTATATCCGGAAATAAAGAACTCGCATATTGAATATGTCTGCGGTAAAATAATAGAATTCTATGAAAAAGAAAATTAAAACAGCAGTCGTAGGTACCGGCCATTTGGGTCGTCACCATGCCCGTATTTACAGCGAGCTAAAAAACAGTCAGCTTGTAGGAGTATGCGATACCAATCCTAAGGCCGGCAAAAAAGTGGCAACGGGTGCGGGTTGTGATTATTATTCCGATTTCAAAGACCTAATAGGCATTGCCGAGGCCGTAAGCGTTGCTACTCCGACCGAAACCCACTTTGAAGTCGCATCCGGCCTGCTTGCAAACGGCATTCATGTCCTGGTAGAAAAACCCATAACAAATTCCCCCCGGAATGCTTCGGAATTAATAAGAATTGCCGAAAAAAACTCCTGTATTCTTCAGGTCGGGCACATAGAGAGATTTAACTCGGCCGTCAGAAAGGCTGCCGAATATATAAACGATCCGAGATTTATAGAAGTAAACAGGATTTCCAAGTTTCCTCAAAGATCCCTTGATATAGGCGTTGTACTTGATCTTATGATTCACGATATTGATATAATCCTTTCATTTGTTGATTCTCCTGTGAAGAAAATTGAATCCGTTGGGGCCCCGGTTTTTTCCGGCAAAGAGGATATTGCCAATTGCCGGCTGCTTTTTGAAAATGGTTGTGTTGCAAATATTACGGCTTCAAGGATATCGTATAAATCAGAGAGAAAATTCCGGGTTTTTGAAAAAGACCGTTACATATCGCTAGACTACGAAAAACAGGATTTTGTGGTTTATAAAAAGAAAAGAAAAGAAATAAAATCCCCTAAAGATGTAGAAAGAATTAAACCTTCTTTCAAAAAGAAAGAACCCTTAAAGGAAGAACTGGAAAGCTTTCTTCAGAGCATACAGACAAAAACTCCTCCCACGGTAAGTGGTACCCACGGCCTTTCCGCGCTTAGGCTGGCACTGAAGATAACAGAAAAAATATGAAAAGAATAGCTGTAGTTGCCGGCGAAATTTCTTCAGATAATTACGGAAGCAAACTAATCAAAGAGCTGAAAAAAATAAACTCCTCCTGCAGTGTGTATGCCGTTGGCGGAGAAAAAATGCTCGCCGCCGCCGATTTCTGTATTGCAAATATAGTTAACCGTGCTGTAGTTGGCTTTACCGAAGCCTTCAGGGAAATTCCGTTTCTTTTGAAGCTTAAGAAAAAAATTATTAAAAGATATTTTGTTTCTTCCTCTTCAGAACGCTTTGACGGTATTATTCTGATGGATTATCCCGGTTTCAATATTCGCCTTGCAAAAGCAGCCCATAAGTACGGGATACCTGTTTTCTATTATATTACTCCTCAGGTTTGGGCTTGGGGAAGCTCAAGAATAAAAGTTCTTTCACGTGTTTGTAATAAACTTTATTGTGTTTTTGAATTTGAAAAAGAAATATTTGTCCGCTCCGGGGGCGACGCGGAATTTGTAGGTCATCCCCTGCTGGATGAAATGCCGCCTTCCGATGCGGGAGAAAAGTTTGCCAGGGAGATGGATATCTTAGCGGGTCAGAAAGTAATCGCTCTTTTGCCCGGCTCCAGAAAACGCGAGGTTGAAACAGTTCTGCCTGTGGCGGCCGAGGCTCTTCGGAGTGTTGACGCCAGAGTTATAATTGCCCTGGCGCCTTCGGTGAAAGAAAGCGATATAAGAAAATTTATTGATTACGGTGAAATAACTACCCAAACACGGGCTCTCCTTTTAAGATCTGATGCCGCGGTTATTTCTTCCGGCACCTCAAATCTTGAAGCGGCCCTGACAGGGACTCCTTTTGTTTCCGTTTACAAGGTTTCTCCTTTTTCCTATCTCTTAGCCAGAATTCTTGTTCAAGTGAAATTCATATCCATTGTAAATATACTTGCCGGTAGAAAAATTGTTGAAGAACTTCTGCAGAAAAAATTAACCCCTTCAAATATTAAAAGACAGGCAGACCTTCTTTTAAATAACAGTTCTTACCGAAAAGAGATTATTGAAGGCTTATCCGAGGTTGCCGGAAAACTTGGTGCTGCCGGGTCTACCGAAAGAGTTGCCCGGAAAGTGGCTGCCGAACTTAATTTATGATTACTGTAACGGGAGCCGCCGGATTTATAGGAAGCGCGATTGTAGCGGGGCTTAACAGCAGAGGTGTTTCGGATATAAGGGCTGTGGACGAAGCGGACAGCCTTAACGGAGGAAAGCGTAAAAACCTGGAGTGCCTTAAGTATAAAAATTTCCAGGATAAAAACGAATTTATAAGCGGGTTTGAAAAAGGCAGTAATACCGTCTCCTGCGTAATGCACATGGGCGCTTGCTCCTCTACTACCGAAACGGACGAGGACTACATCATGGAAACCAACTACAAATATACGCGCCGGCTCTGCAGCGAATGCATAAAAAAGGGAATAAGATTTATATATGCTTCTTCAGCGGCTACTTACGGAGACGGGCAGGCCGGTTTCAGCGATGACCATGATCTCCTTGAAAAATATAAACCTTTAAATTTATACGGAAAATCTAAACATAAGTTTGACCTGTGGGCAAAGAAACAAGGGCTTCTTGAAAGTATCGCAGGCCTTAAATATTTTAACGTGTACGGACCTAATGAGTACCATAAGGGCCGCATGAGAAGTTTTATATTAAAAGCTTACGAACAGATTAAAAATACGGGTAAAGTCAGGCTTTTTAAATCGTATCATCCCGATTTTGCTCACGGCCAGCAGAAAAGGGATTTCATATATATCAAGGACGCCGTTGAAATGACACTGTGTTTTATGGATAATCCCAGTGCAAACGGAATATATAATATAGGAACGGCAGTTCCCAGGACTTGGAACAGTCTTGCGTCTGCGGTTTTCCGGTCAATGGGTATGGAAAAGAATATAGAATACGTAGAGATGCCCTCAGATATCAGGAATAAATACCAGTATTATACTAAAGCGGACATGCAAAAATTCAGTGAAGCAGGTTTCCCTTTTAAGTTTCTCGCGCTTGAAGAAGGCATTGATGATTATATAAAAAATTATCTTTCCCGAGGCTTCCGCCTTGGAAAAGAGCGTACGGATATTTGACAAATTCTCATATTTTAATAAAATTCAGCACTAAGCGACCCCATCGTCTAGCCTGGCCCAGGACACTGGGTTTTCATCCCAGCAACAGGGGTTCAAATCCCCTTGGGGTCGCCATATTTTTAGC
>PWMP01000040.1 GCA_003558145.1 Elusimicrobiota bacterium | reverse complement strand
CTCGACTAAAACTGAAATTGTATGTCTCATGAACTTAAACTCCTTTTATTTTAAGCCATCTCCAGCAGAATCTCGTCAAGAGCTGCGCCGGCCGGAACCATCGGGTAAACATTCTCTTCTTTTTCTACTATGAAATCAATGACTACCGGCCCTTTTTTGTATTTAAGAGCCTGCTTTATTGCACCCGAAACATCTTTCTTTGTTTTAACAGTTATTCCTTTTGCGCCGTAGGCTTCGGCAATAGCGGCAAAATCCGGAACACGTTTTTCATGGCAGGCCCCAAGGCAAACCTGGCTGTATCTTTTATCAAAGAAAAGCTCCTGCCACTGACGGACCATACCAAGATAATTATTATTCAAAACCGCTATAATAACAGGAATCTTATTAATAACTGCCGTTGCCAGTTCCTGAATGTTCATCTGGAAACTGCCGTCTCCGGCAACATCTATTACGTTCATATTTTTTCGGCCCATCTTTGCCCCTATAGCGGCCGGAAAACCGTATCCCATGGTTCCCAACCCGCCGGAGGTCAGAAACGTTCTGGGTTTTTTGTATTTATAAAACTGCCTGGCCCACATCTGGTTCTGACCGACCTCGGTAGTGATAATAGTATTATCACCGGACAGCTTATCCAGCTGTTCTATAACATACTGCGGCCGCAATTTATTGTCCTTCCTGTAAGTGAGGGGATGCCTGTCTTTCCACTCCTTTATCTGCTTGTGCCAGGCCTTGCGTTCTTTTTTCTCAACCAGGGGCAGCAGCGCCTTAAGCACATTTTTACAATCCCCTACAATCGGGATGTCAACTGCAACAGTCTTAGAAATTGAAGTAGGATCAATATCTATATGAACGATTTTGGCCCCGGGAGCAAAACCGGAAAGCCGGCCTGTCACCCTATCGTCAAAACGCGATCCGACAGCAATTATAAGGTCTGCCTTTTGCATAGCCTGATTGGCATAATAAGTTCCGTGCATACCAAGCATTTTCAGGGAAAGCGGTGAGTCATCAGGGAAACACCCGGTAGCCATAAGGGTCCCGGTTACCGGTATTTTTCCCTTTTGCGCCATTTTTTCAAGTTCTGGAGAAGCATTGGAAATAATGACTCCTCCGCCGGCATATATCACCGGCTTTTCGGAAGAATTTATAGCTTTGGCAGCCGCTTCTATCTGTTTCTTATGCCCCGTAACTTTCGGATTATAGCCCCTGATAGAAATAGTCTTGGGATAAGAAAACCTGCACTCGGCCTTCTGTACATCCACAGGAAGGTCTATAAGGACCGGGCCGGGCCTGCCCGACCTTGCAATATGAAAAGCCTCTTTAACAGTATGAGCGAGTTCCTTCACATCCGTAACAAGATAATTATGTTTGGTAACAGGCCTGGTTATACCGGTAGTATCGGCTTCCTGAAAAGCATCATTACCGACAAGATGCGTCGCAACCTGGCCGGTTATGGCAACAATCGGAATAGAATCCAGATGAGCAGTCGCAAGGCCTGTAACAAGATTTGTCGCTCCGGGACCTGATGTCGCTACACAGACTCCAACCTTTCCCGTGGCTCTTGCATAGCCGTCCGCCATATGGGCGGCAGCCTTCTCGTGCCGGGTCAGCATAAAATCAATATCTTTGTCATCATGGAGTTCATCAAAAAGAGGGATTACCGAGCCTCCGCCAATACCGAACATTATTTCAACTCCCTCTTTTTTCAGGCTCTCAAGCAGTATTTTTGAACCGCGCATCTATTCCTCCTTATTTTATTCCAAAACGGCCCCTTCATCGGCCGATCTAACCATCCTGGCATATCTTTTAAGCCACCCGGAAAGTTTCTTTACGGGTTTTTTCCACTTAAGCATTCTCATATCAATGTCCTGCTGGGTCAGCCTGACATTAAGAGAACGCTCAGGTATATTGATTTCTATTATATCACCGTCTTTAAGCGCCGCAATAGGCCCGCCCGCTGCCGCCTCCGGAGAAACATGCCCTATACAGGGACCCCGGGTCCCGCCGGAAAATCTTCCGTCAGTAATAAGGGCAACATCCTTTTCAAGTCCCAGGCCGCATATAAGTGAAGTGGGGTTAAGCATCTCTTTCATCCCGGGGCCGCCGGCAGGTCCTTCATAGCGGATAACAACAATATCCCCCTTCTTTATTTTCCTGCCCCTTATGGATTTCATGGCAGACTCTTCGCTGTTGAAGACTTTTGCCTTTCCCTTCATTAGCATATTTTTCTTATCTACTGCGGACTGTTTTACAACCGCTCCTTTGGGACAGAGATTACCGTAAAGTATGGCAATACCTCCTGTAGGCCTGTAGGGATTTGATTTTGACCTTACCACCTCGATATCTTCAACAACGCTTTCTGCGGCAATTTCTTTTATATTCTTTCCCGACACTGTTATATTATCTTTAAGAAAAGTACTAAGCCGGTTCAAAACCGCACCTATACCGCCTGCATATTCCAGGTCTTCCATGAAATATTCGCCGCCCGGCCTCAGGCTTAAAATCTGCGGGGTTTTTCTCCCTATCCTGTCAAAAAGCCCTAAATCCATTCTCACGCCGGCTTCCTTGGCCACAGCCGGCAGGTGAAGAACAGTATTTGTAGAGCCTCCCGTAGCCATATCAACCACTACAGCGTTATGTATGGAAGCTGCGTTTATTATATCCCTGGGCTTTATGTCCTTTTTAACCAGTTCCACAACTCTTTTACCGCTGCGGTAGGCCAGGCGCTCTTTCTTGGCCGACACAGCAGGAGAAGTCCCCGCTCCCGGCAGGCTCATTCCCATTGCCTCGGTAAGACAGTTCATCGTATTGGCGGTATACAGGCCCTGGCATGAACCCGCTCCCGGGCATGCCCTGAGCGTCAGCTCTTCAAGTTCATCTTTTTTTATATTACCCGCTTCAAAATTACCTACAGCCTCAAAGGTATCCCTTACCAGTGAAAGCCTCTTAGACCCTTTTCTTCCGGCGAGCATGGGACCCGCGGTAACTACTATGGACGGGATATTCAGACGGGCAGCCGCCATAAGCATTCCCGGTGTTATTTTATCACAGCTGGTGAGAAGCACAAGCCCGTCAAAACCGTGCGCCTGGGCCATGGTTTCGACACAATCGGCAATGAGCTCCCTGGAGGGAAGGGAATAGTTCATTCCCTTATGGCCCATGGCAATGCCGTCGCATATTGCCGGTGTGCCGAATGTAAAGGAAATGCCGCCGGAAGCGTATATCCCTTTTTCAATAGCCGACTTAAGCCGCTCCATATGCACGTGCCCCGGGACTACGTCCGTATAGCTTGAGGCTATTCCAATAAACGGCTTTTTATAAATATCCTCGCTATCAACTCCGCATGCGTAAAGAAGTGCCCTTGAAGGGGCTCTCTGCGGACCTTTTTTAACTCTGTCACTTCTCATCATTACTCCCGTTTACTTGCTTCCTCTTTTTCTCCGCCGCCAGAAACTCAACTGTCCATTGGAATAAGTATAAGAATTTTCCCAAAATTCGCAAATTTTTTATCTGTAATTAAAAACAGTAATTAGAAACGTTTAATTTTGATAAACAGAACGTGGACATCTAGGGGCTCCATGCCCATAGAATTGCGCAGGTAAATTAAAGAGGCAAAATTATCGGAGGAATTGGTGGCTCAATGACTTTTACAGAACATTTGGGATTGACTCAAAAGTAACTGTTATTTGAGTTGTTGAAAGGTGAACTGTTTCGTTAAAGACAGGATGAGTTTTTGCAAATAAAGGGGAGGATACAGTCAATGCATGAAGGATTGATAAAAAAACAAAAAACTTAATAATGCACGTGCAACTTTTCCAATAGTTATCAGGAGGTTTTCTACTGTAAATCAATTATATATTTTTTATTATTTCTACTATTTCAGAACAGGTCTATAGTTCTGCTGGTGTCTTCTTCCTCTTCTTCTTCGATTTCTATTTCTCTGGGCTGCTGGGGGGCGGGCGTAGCGGGCAGTCTTGCGGGAGCCCGCATGAAGCCCGGGGTCTCTACCTCGGGAACTTCAAGGATTTGCTTAACTTCTCTCTCCTCTTCGTATGCTCTGTCCCAATTAAGAGCAAGAAAGGAAACTGCTGCTGTAAGCAGGACAAATGCGACCAGAAGAAAAAGATTTTGGGGTTTTCCGAACATATCAGTTATCTTTGCTTTTTAAAAGCTTGTATTCTATGCTGTAAACCAGCGCTTCCCATGAAGCTTCTATAAGGTTCTCCGAAACGCCTATGGTACCCCAATGATGCTCCCCGTCTTTTGATTCTATTAAGACTCTTACTTTTGCAGCAGTGCCGCGCTTGGCGTCTATTACCCTGACCTTGAAATCGGACAGGGATACCTTTTTGAGTTCCGGGTAAAACTTTTCCAGAGCTTTTCTGAGGGCGTTGTCCAGAGCGTTGACTGGACCGTCGCCTTCGGCAGCAGTATGCTCCTCTTCTCCGTCTACTATAAGTTTTATTGTGGCTTCGCAGCGCATCTTTCCGCTGCTGTCGCTTTCAATTATAACCCGGAAACCTTCCAAGCCAAAAAACTTTTTATACTGCCCGGTTTCTTTTTTCATCAAAAGTTCAAAAGAGCCTTCCGCGCCTTCAAACTGATAACCGTTCTTTTCAAGGTTTTTTACTTTTTCAAGAAGTTTTCTTTCAGCTTCTTTGCTTAGCTTTACGCCGAATTCACCCGACTTGAAACCTATATTGCTGGCTCCGGCCAGCTCGGAGAGCAGTATTCTCCTCTCATTACCTACATCCTGGGGACGGATGTGCTCGTAAGTTGTGGTATCTTTTTTTACGGCGCTGACATGTATGCCGCCCTTATGAGCAAAAGCCGAATGGCCTACAAAGGGCTGGCGGTGATCAGGTATTACATTGGCAATCTCATCAATGTACCTGGAAACCTCGGTTAGATACTTCATATTGCTTTCGGGTATAAGCAGGTAGCCTTTTTTAAGCTGCAGGTTGGCTATTATAGAACACAGATTAGCGTTACCGCACCTTTCGCCGTAACCGTTTATAGTCCCGTGTACCATATTGCATCCGGCTTCAACTGCCGCCACCGTGTTTGCAACCGCTACTTCCGAATCGTTATGCGCGTGTATTCCCAAAGGAATTTTCAGCTCTTTCTTAACAGCTTTAACCGCGCTTGCGATTTCATCAGGCAGCCGGCCCCCGTTTGTGTCGCACAGAGCTATATTGACCGCTCCGCCCTTTTCTGCGGCCTTAAGGCATTTGAGAGAATAATCCGGGTTGCTGAAATAGCCGTCAAAAAAATGTTCCGCGTCAAAGATAACCTCTATACCCTTATCCATAAGATATTCAACCGACTCTGTAATCATCTTAAGATTTTCCGCATTGGTGGTTCCCAGAGCTTTTTCTACATGGAGGTCCCAAGTTTTGCCGAAAACGCAGCAGGCCAGGGGAGAGACATCAACTACGGTATTCAATATTTTATCCCTGGACGGTGATACGTTCTTACGCCGCGTGGAAGTGAATCCGGTTACTTTGGAATGATTAAGTTTAAGCTCCTTAACTCTCTTGAAGTACTCTACATCTTTGGGGTTGGATCCCGGCCAGCCGCCTTCTATGTAATCTACGCCAAGGTAGTCAAGTTTTTCGGTAATTTTAAGTTTGTCGTCAACCGACAGGGATATGCCTTCGGCCTGGGTACCGTCCCTGAGGATAGTATCAAGTACATATATTTTCTTTTTATTCTTCGCAGAATTCATTATGGAGCGCTTTGACAGCTTTTTCTCCTTCAGCTTCTTCTACAACACAGGAAATTTTAATTTCCGACGTAGATATCATTTCTATATTTATACTATTTTTAGCAAGAACTTCAAACATTCTTGCGGCCACACCGGCATGGCTCCTCATACCCACTCCTATTATTGACACTTTCGCCACGCTTTCATCTGTAAGAATCCTACCGGCTCCTATTTCTTCCTTGACTGAAGCCAGTATATCACTGGCGTCCTTCAGGCGGGATTTGTCAACAGTGAAAGAAATATCGTTAAGCCCTTTTTCATGGGGTGAAGTCTGGACTATCATATCAACGTTAATATTGCCTTTTGCCAGCGCCCCGAAGATCTTGGCTGCCACACCCGGCTCATCCGGAACATCAACTATGGTCATTTTCACCTGGTCCGTGTCCAGGGTTACTCCCCTTACTACAACCTGTTCAAGATCTTTTGTTTCTTCCATGACTATTGTTCCTCTACTGAAATTATGCTCCTTCAAAGACGACCTTATATGCATTTTTATATTATTCTTCTTAGCCACTTCCATTGAGCGGGACTGCATAATACCCGCCCCGGCGGAAGCCATCTCAAGCATCTCGTCATAGGTTATTTCATCTATCTTCTTAGCCTGAGGCACTATTGACGGGTCTGTGGTGTAAACCCCGTCAACATCCGTATATATCTCACACACATCCGCTTTCAGAACCGAGGCCAGGGCAACAGCGGATAAATCGCTGCCGCCGCGCCCGAGCGTGGTAATGTTTTCTTCAAGCGAGACCCCCTGAAAACCGGCCACAATAACTACGTTTCCTTCATCCAGGGCTTTTTTAACTTTGTCTGTGCTTATGCTCTTTATCCTGGCCCTGCTGTGAGCGTTGTCGGTGACTATACCGACCTGGGCGCCCGTAAGGGAAACAGCGTTGTACCCGGCCTGTTTGATTGCCATTGCCACAAGAGAAATACCCTGCTGCTCCCCTGTAGAAAGAAGAACATCAAGTTCTCTTTCATCCGGCTGCGGAGTTATGGAATAAGCCATATCCATAAGGCGGTCCGTAGTATCGCCTGGCGCCGACACAACAGCTACCACGCTGCTTCCTTCCCTGACTGTGTCTATTATTCTGCCGGCAACATTCTTTATCCTCTGGGCATCCCTGACCGAAGTGCCCCCGTATTTTTGAACTACAATCCTTTTACTCAATTATCTGCGCTCCCTCTTTTGTTATGTCTGTTACTATATACTCAGCCTTTATTCCCTTTTCATTAAAAACTTTTACCATTGCTTTTCCTGTTGACGAAGCAGCTTCTTCCGGCGCAAAAGAAAAAACGCACGGCCCTGAACCGGAAATAGCTGTCCCGTATGCTCCGGCTTTAAGGCTCCGGCTGACTATTTCATCAAAACCGGGTATTAATTCTTTTCTGTAAGGCTGATGCAGCCGGTCTTTCATTGCTTCGGAAAGCAAATTAAATTTTCTTTCTACTAGAGATTTCACCAGCAGCGATGCGCGCGCGGCCGAATAAACGGCGTCTTTGACTGAAACTTTATCCGGGAGCAACTTTCTTGCTTTTTGGGTATCCGTCTGGAGTCCGGGCAGCGCTATAACTACTTTAAGCCCTGCCGGCGGACCTAAAACTTCGTACTCAAGGCCCCCGGGCGTGTTGTAGCATATAGTTATGCCGCCTGCGACGGCGGGTACGGCATTGTCCGGATGTCCTTCAAGTTGCGCCGCCTTGCGCACTATCTCTATACTGTCAAGCTGTAAATCCAAAACTTTATTTGCAATCAGAACTCCCGCCACTCTTGCGGCAGCAGAGGAGCCCAGCCCGCTTTTAGCGGGGATAGCGTTTGTGTCCTGCTGTATGCTGATATTCTTCGGCAGCGGTATTTTCTTTTCGTCCGACAGCGAAATAACTGCGCTGACAAGAGCATCCTCTTTGTCAGCTTTTATTTCAGAACCTTCTTTTTCTCTTACTGATGCGACCAGGTATATCCCCAGGGCCATACCCAGAAAATCAAAACCCGGGCCCAGGTTGGCAACCGTTGCCGAAACTTTTACTTTAAACTCTTTCATTTTATACCGGCCGTGCGGACAACTGCCTGCATAGTTGCTTCCACTACGGGAGGCCTGCTTACGGTTTCAACCGCAATATCCGGGTCCTTAAGT
>PWMP01000141.1 GCA_003558145.1 Elusimicrobiota bacterium | reverse complement strand
AAATAAGGTCTGCAGTCTCGGATATAAGGATTGACGTCCGGCAGGCTCAGGACAGCATAGAACAGAAAAAAGAAACCGACACCTCCACCGGCAGGACCATCAGGGACTACCACGGCAACCTGGTAAGAGTAGAGCAGCACCTTATGCGCCCGGCTTCAGACACTCTTCATTTTATAAACATAACAAAAAGGGATAACTATAGATATAGGGGTAATTTCAACGTGGAGCCTTCCGGCAGCCGCCTTGATTACGTGGAAACGAAAATAGAATTCAACAGGCATATTCCGGAGAGAATGTCAGGATGGTTCAAGTTTATGGATAAAATTTCCGACAGCGACGAAGATTTTCACCCCGAAAAAATGACCATAAGGTTTTCAAACCGCACCGACAGCATAGTTATGGAATCCGCATGGGATGAAATAGAAGATGATATGTCCGAGCCCGATATAACCTTTATAAGCGGCAAGTACGGTGAATGGAAACCCAGAAAGGATGGTGAAGGAGAAGTGATAGAATCGGGGGAAGGGATAGCCAGTGACCCTGACGATGATAGGATTTCCTTCTGGGGGATTTCACCCGGATTAACTATTGAGCAGGGTGTTAAAGAAAAAACAATACGGCTCGGGATGGAGGGCTGGCTGATAAATAACGAAGGAAAACTTTTTTCCGTCAAGGATATTGAAACCGGAGACATCAACCCGTTCCAGGCTATGAGAAGAATTGCCTTTCAGTTGTCGTTTATGCCACGCTACAATTTTGACGCTGACTACAGTCTTGATAAAGAGGGCTTTTCGGACAGCGATAACCCCGCACACAGGCGTCTGGCTCTGGATGGTTTTAACGAGGCAACTGATTTCTTTTCTAATAATATAGATATTGTCGCTACGCCTGATGTTGTTTTTAATATCCTGGAAGAGATTGCAAAGAACGTTGATTTGAGTTCAGTTGATGATGATTAAAAGTATTAAAATACTACTGTGTGGCTTTTTCCTGCTTACAGGAACTGCGGGTATTTATGCACAGCCTCCGTCATGGATTGTTCCGGCAGCTTTGCGTTTTGTCAGCAATCCGGATGATTTTTTCTATAATCTGCACCTGGACAACGTTGATTATTCCCCGAGCAGGCCCGATAAAAGGGTGGAACTCAGAACTAATTTTCTTCCCACTACTCTTCCCCTTACCTGGCTTAACCTTAACGGCAAGGTCAGGATGCTGGGCGACGGCGGGCTTAGCCCCTGGGTTCCGCAGGTGGATCTCACGGGAGCTTACGGAAGGATAATAATGCTGGATATTCTTCCTTCTCTTATGGACGACGAAGATGATGATGCTCCGGAACCCTCTATGACCAACTACAGTCTCGGTATGACCCTGGCAAAATCCGTTTCGCGGGAAACTTCGCTTTTTGCCGGCTTTCACCACTCTGTAGTTTCTCTTGATATTGTTTTGCCTGAATCAGATATTATAGAAATTACGGACGATGTGACACTGGAAGAATTAGTAATAAGAAGAAAGGATAATATACTTATTACCGGCATATCTAACGCTACAGGTGAAAACAGGATGATAACCGCATACCTGGGATACGGGTTCAACTATAATAAAATATTTTCCCGGATTGCCTGGAAGCGCAAACACCTTGAAATGGGCTTCAACATATATCCCGAAGGGCTGCTTGTAGTTCATCCTTTCCTGGGATGGAGATGGAATTTCTGAAAATGATTAAGAAAACAATTTCGTCTGTTTTATTTGTCTGCTTCCTGATTGTCCTTCAGACCGGCGCGCTGGAACTTGCTCCTTATTATAATTATCAACTTGGGCAGGGGGTTTCTGTTTCCCCGGACGGAGACTGGGGTTTTATGGCTAATCTTTCCAACGAGATAGGAGTGATAGCCAGGCCCATAGACGACCACAGCATTATGGGTTACTATTCGCTCAGCTACCAGGGCCCCGGCCTCAAACAGCAGGAGGGAAGGGATTTCCGCGAAAGGTACCTTAACCATGTATTTGTAGGGCGCCATCACTGGCATATGAGGGATATGACCCTGAAAACACAGTTCAGCGTTATGATGGAGCGGCGTCGGGCGGGAACCAACGAAAGCTGGGAAAGCGGCCTTTACAACTTCAACCGCTACGGCGGCAGCACAACCATGGAAAGAGAATTGCTGGGTATAGATTCCGCAGTTACCGTCGGATATCATTACGTTACATTTCCTAACTACAGTGACCTTCTTGCCGAAATCCGGGCCGGCGCTGACGCAAGCGGAACCGAAGGAACCCAGAATAACCATAGTATCAGGCTTGCTTATTCAGCTGATATATCGGGTGCAAGATTCGGCATTTCTCTTAATCCCCTATTTTATACCCGTCAGAAAGTAGCAGTGGACAAGGTGCAGAAGGACGGCAGTTTTTATTCTGATACCCTCCAGAGGGATATGGTAATAAATGCTTACGGAAGGGGCGCCGTGATGCTGACGAACAGGATTGTTTCTGAACCCGGCGCTGAAATAACATTCAGGTCTTCAAATCAGAATTATCAGCATTTTGAATTTCTTAGTTCAACGGCCCCAATGTCTTTTCATGAGAATTTCTTTAATTATATTGAGCCGTCACTGACTATGCCCGTATCAACTTACATAGGCAGGGACTGGACATTTTTTCTTTCTCCCCGGCTAAGCTGGAGACTGTATAGCAGCCGGGAGCCGAGGGATAAAGACGGAAAATTTATTAAGGGCGAAAGGCAGAACCGGACGCTGTTTGTAAATACGGCGGGCTTCAGGAAGCAGACCGGGGAAAGTTCGGCAACATCGCTGTTTTTTACTTACCAGACCCAGTCATCTAATATGGAATTTGAAAGGTACCTTCCCTATAATTACAGCGGGTTTTCAATGGGCCTCAGGTTCCAGATGGAGTATTAATCCTTAATATTAAGTTTTTCTCCCCATTTTAAGCATTCCTGAATTTGTTCTTTATCAGGATTCCAGGATAATTTTAAGGGTTCTCCTATTATATTGAACCCGGCTTCCTTTAGCCCGGAATCGATTATTCCCGGAGATTCGCCGCTCCATCCGTAGCTTCCGAAAGCAGCTGCTTGTTTTTCCTTAAGTCCCAGCCCCCTGATTTCCTCCAGTATTGCAGCTACGGAAGTTAGTATGCCTCTGTTTATGGTTGGTGAACCCGCAATAACTGCCTTAGAACGGAAGATCTCTGTTATTATATCATTGCTGTCCGATTCGGACACTTTAAAAAGTTTTACGCGTGCGGCAGTGCCTGTTCTTTTTATTCCTTCCGCAACTGCTTCGGCCATTCTTTTAGTTGCATTCCACATAGTATCATAAATTATTGTGACCTGGTCTTCTTTGTATGAATCCGCCCATTTTTGATACTGCTCAACTATCTGCAGAGGATTGTTCCTCCATATAACGCCGTGGCTGGGACATATCATATCAACCGGAAGTTTCATTCCAAGAAGTTCGTCAATTTTTTTTGTGACCAGTATGCTGAACGGGGTAAGTATGTTTGCATAATATTTTATTGCTTCCTGGTAAAGTTCGCAGTTATCTACCAGGTCGTTAAACATTTCTTCTGTGGCATAATGCTGTCCGAATGCATCGTTTGAAAAAAGGATGTTTTCGCCGCTAAGGTAGCAGAACATACTGTCCGGCCAATGAAGCATTTTGGCTTCAACAAAAAAAAGCTCCTTTGACCCCAGGCTGATGCTGTCCCCGGTTTTTACGGGGTTAAAATTCCAGTCTTCGTGATAATGCCCCTTCAGGGAAGCAATGCCGTTTTTTGTACAGTAAACAGGAACATCCGGAATTTCCCTGAGCAGTTCCGGCAGAGCCCCGCTGTGATCAATTTCGGCATGATTAGCTATTACAAAATCTATATCGTTAAGGTCTATTTCTTTTTTAAGGTTATCAACAAATTCAGCTGCAAAGGGCTTCCATACGGTGTCAATAAGGGCTGTTTTTTTATCCTGTACCAGGTAAGAATTATAGGTGCTGCCGCGGTGTGTTGAGTATTCATTGCCGTGAAATCTTCTCAACTCCCAGTCTGTTTTTCCCACCCAGCTTACGCTTTCAGCAACTTTTTTTAACATGATGAAACCTCCTTTTTAAAATACGATTTTGTCAAATATTTAATTAGGACATAAAAAAACGCCGCGCTTGTTTAAATCCAGGCGCGGCGTCTAAGTACTTATATCGTTATACTTATCCTCTGTCGTCTCTTTTTGGTTTGGCTTCGGCGATTCTAAGACCTCTTCCTTCAAAGTCCTGGTCGTTAAGCGCGTCAGCGGCTTTCTGTGCTTCTTCGGGCTTTGAAAACTCAACAAACCCGAAACCTTTTGACCTGCCGCTGAACTTGTCCTTAATGATTATAAGATCTTTGATTTCACCATGAGGGGCAAAAAGTTCTTTAAGCTGGTCTTCCTTTACGTCGAAATTAAGGTTTCCGACATACAACTTGCTTCCTTGCATTCTACTGACTCCTGTTAACTAAATACGACACGGGCGGCTGGTTGCCGCCTGCTCCATCATCCAAAAAAAGTATATATTAATAATTTCTAAAAAGCAATTGTACTTTTAAATAAACGCAACTTTAAAAGTTGAAATTAAATCAATAATGTGTAATAAGTAAGATGTAATTATGAAATCAGTATTTAAAACAGCTTTCAAAAAAGAAGCCGATTACGGTACGAAACACGGCGTAGAAATCTACCGCCGCAGTCTTGTTATACTTCTTAAATGCGCTCAGAGCGAGCTTTATCCTCACTTAAAGCTTCAGGTGGGGCAGTCCATTATGCACGGGTACTTTTTTGAGTCAGACGATCAGACTCCGCTGCCTGCAGGGCTTGTTGGTAAGCTTGAGAAAAGAATGCGCCAGATAGTTAAAAGCGATGATGAATTCAGGGTTAAAAAGGTCGGCCGCAAAGAAGCCATTGAAATGTTTAAGAAGGAGTCAAGAAAAGACAAGGTTTCCGCCTCACGCTGGCTCAAAAAGCCGCGAATGGGACTGGTGTTCCTCAGAGATTATTTTGATTTTATGTTTTTGGACTGCGTAGCAAGTACAGGCATACTTTCCTCTTTCAGGCTTGTTCAGTACAGGCACGGCTTTGTTCTTCAGTATCCGGGCAGCAAAATTTCTAAAATACCTGCTAATGCCGACCGTCAGGAAAAACTCTTCAGCGTTTATGAGGAAACAAAAAACTGGAACGCAATATTGGGCATACACCACGTGCCCGACTTGAATACAGCTATTGATAGCGGAGAGATTTCCACGCTTATTAAAATTCAGGAAGCATTCCATGAAAAGAAAATGGTCCGTATTGCTGACGGCATAACTGAAAAACATTCCGGCAATAACATGGTTTTTATAGCCGGGCCTTCGTCTTCTGGTAAGACGACTTTTGTCAAAAGGCTGGCCATACAGCTCAGGGCTAACGGGCTTATGCCGGAGATGATTCATCTTGACGATTATTTTTTACCCCGCAACAAAACCCCTCTTACTTCCGAAGGTGAACCGGATTTTGAAAGCATCAATGCAGTGGACGTAGGCCTTTTCCGTTCGCATATGAAAGCCTGTCTTGCAGGGGATACTATTGAGTTGCCGTATTTTGATTTTAAGACGGGAAAAAGAAGAAATAACGGCAGACCGGTAAAAAAAGTTCCCAAAACTATTTTTCTTATAGAAGGACTGCACGGGCTTAATTCTCAACTTACGGATTATCCGGGATGCAGTGGCCAGGTAAGGATTTTTGTCAGCGCTCTTACACAGCTTTGCATAGATTACAGTTCCAGGATATTTACATCTGATTCCAGGCTTATGAGGAGAATTGTAAGAGATTCCATGTTTCGCAGCCATACTGCCGGTGCAACGCTTGAGAATTTTCCTAAAGTAAGAAAAGGTGAAGAAAAATACGTTTTTCCGTTCCAGGAAAGGGCGCATATGTTTTTTAATTCTTCCATAATATATGAGCAGGCGGTGCTGAAGCCTATGGTTGAAAAACTTCTCAAGGATATCAAAGCGGACGGGTCCGGTAAATATTATGAGGCATGCCGGCTGCTCAACTACCTTGAATTTTTCCTTCCCCTGGACCCGGATGAGGTTCCCCAAACATCCATACTCAGAGAATTCATAGGAAACAGCGGATTTAATTACTGATTCTCAATTCCGGTTGATTTTTGAGTTCTAAATGATATTATATGAAAATGAAAATAGACTTTAAATGCACTGCCTGCGGACAATGCTGCCGGCAGGGAGGATATGTGTTTATTGATGCCGGAGAAGCCCGTTCCATTGCAGAACTTCTTGGAATAACGAAAGAAGAATTTCTCCGGCTCTATTCAGAAAGGTTCCAGGGAAGCCTCAGGTTAAAAGGAGATTACAATAAACCTTGTATTTTTCTGGAAAATACCAGCTGTACCGTTTATGACAAGAGGCCTTCCCAGTGCAGGACGTTCCCCTTCTGGGGTGAAAATTTCAAGTACAGCGGCAGACTGAGGGAAATAAAATCATTCTGCAGGGGAATTAAAACAGACAGAGAGGTAATTTAAAAATGAAAAAAGTTATTGCAGCTATAATGCTGTCGGCTGTTATTTTTACGGTTGGATGCAATGAAGAGGAGGAATATGTGAGCGTAGATAAGACTACTACTTATTATGCGCGGATGGAAATTTCTTTAGGTGGTGAAGAGCTCGGTGAAATTCTTATAAAACTCTTCGCTGGCGAGACTCCTAATACAGTGGAAAATTTCGCAGGACTTGTCTCCGGCACTAAAGAATACCAGGATCCTCAGACAGGCGAATGGACGACCGGCAGGTTTTATGACGGGTTGATTTTTCACAGGGTTATAGACGGTTTTATGATTCAGGGAGGTGACCCTCTGGGGACCGGCCGTGGTGGTCCGGGTTACCGCTTTGACTGTGAAATAGTGGAAGGTTTAGGTTTCGACCGGCCCGGCATCCTGGCAATGGCAAACGCCGGCCCGAACACTAACGGCAGTCAGTTTTTCATTACCGTTTCTGAAACACCCTGGCTTAACGGCAGGCACACCATATTCGGAGAAGTAACAGAGGGTATGGATTATGTTTATGAAATTGCCAATACTCCTACCGGGCCCGGTGACAGCCCTGCCCAGCCGGTTGTAATGGAACGTGTTGAAATAATTGAAAAGTAAGGGAGTGTTGTGATGACCCATATAAAAATAAGCAGGCCTTCAACTCAGGAACTGGAAGAAATGGGAGTTTTAAGGTGGGATATATGGGAAAAAGAAGAGTCTGAATTCCCCTGGCATTATGATACGAATGAACACTGCTACATACTTGAGGGACGTGCCGAAGTAAATCCTTCAGGCGGCGAACCCGTTGAATTTGGCGCCGGGGATTACGTTGTTTTTCCGGAGGGAATGGATTGCACCTGGAAAATAACCGAAAAAATAAGAAAACATTATAAATTTGGATAGAAAGGAGTTTTAAAATATGAGTATGTATAAAGAAATACCTGTAGACGTTGCTTACAGGCTCGTAAATCACGGGCCTGTTGTTATGATTTCTACAAAATCGACAGAGGGCGTTTATGATATAGCTCCCGTAGCATGGAACTGTCCGGTCCGTAAGAGCCCTTCTAAAATTCTTGTCGGGGTGGCAAAGACTCATAAAACATACGAAAATATAAAAAATACCGGAAAGTTCATTATATGTGTTCCGAATGTTTCCGGTGCGGAATTTGTCAGGTACTGCGGTTCGGTTTCCGGTGCCGACGAAAACAAATTTAAGAAATTTCCGGTAAAAACCGAAAAGGGAGAAAAAGCGGACGCTCTAATACCGGAAGGACTTACCGGTTATATTGAATGTGCCCTGGACGGAGAATTTCAAACCGGGTCAGTATCGCTCATAATCGGAGAAGCGCTTAAAGCCGGAGCTTCAAAAGACGGATTTACCGATAGGGTTGCGCCGGAAAAAGAAAGCGGAAGAACAATAAACCACCTTGGCGGCGGCGCTTT
>PWMP01000007.1 GCA_003558145.1 Elusimicrobiota bacterium | reverse complement strand
TTGTAATTTTCTTTGTAGGTTTTGGACAATTTCGCAAAACCGAACTTGGAAGATATAAAATTGACGCTTTGTTCCTGAAACTTCCTGTATTCGGAGATCTTCTCCGCAAGGTTGCAGTTGCCAAGTTTACCAGAACTTTTGGAACTCTTGTAAAAAGCGGTGTTCCCATATTGGAAGCTTTAGAAACTGTGGCAAAAACTTCCGGAAACAGCGTTGTGGAAAAGGCAGTGCTGGATTCAAGAGAATCAATAAGAGAAGGTGAAAAAATAGCTACACCCCTTGCGGAGAGCGGTGTTTTTCCCCCAATGGTAATGCAGATGATTACCGTGGGAGAAGAAACGGGTAATCTTGACACCATGCTTACGAAAATAGCTGATTTTTATGATTCAGAGGTGGATACTGCGGTTGCAGGATTAACTTCTATGATTGAGCCCATTATTATGGTGGTAATGGGAGTTGTTGTCGGGGCTATAGTTATAGCTATGTTCTTGCCTATATTTGAGATGAGCACTATGATGTAGGTTTCCCGTCTGGACCCTCTGATTGACTTGGAAAGTAATTTAGTATAATATACTTTCATCATGGCCGAAAAAAAAACAATTCTGATTATTGAGGATAACCCTTACAACAGTGAAATAGCCGTAACTGTGCTAGAAAAAGAAGGATATATAACAATTACAGCTGAAACAGGACGGGAGGGACTTGAAAAACTTCGCGATGTATCTCCCGACCTTGTTTTACTTGACCTGGCTCTGCCCGAAATGAGTGGATGGGACGTTGTTAAAGAAATCCGCGGAGATGAAAAGTTTGCCCTGCTGCCGGTTATAGCGCTCACTGCTCATGCTATGAGCGGAGACAGAAAAAAGGCTATCCAGAGCGGTTGCAGCAGCTATCTTTCCAAACCCTGCCGGCCGGATGACATTTCCAATGAAGTTAAAAAATTTATATAAAACCTATGGGAGTTTTAAAAGTTTCCCTGTCTTTTCTTGCTGGATTATTTAAAAAAGCAGGGGAGTACGCAGAAACACTTCTCAAGGAAATAGAAAAACGCTTTTCCCGTCTTAAAATACCTCTCAGGTCAAAACTTATAATACTTTTCATTACGGCAGCGCTTTTAGCTCTTGGAGTTACTGTTGTGTCATTCGGAGCGCTTAGAAGAACTGCAGTCGATCAAACCGACAGTTATCAGAATTCGGCAGTTGAAGCCGTTTCAAAAATAGTTGAACAATATCTGCTTAACTGTCAGAGAGCTCTTATGTCTCTGGGTTCTGAACAAAGGTTCCGGGCGGCAGTAAGAAACAGAGAGTATTCTTATCTTTCCTCAGAAGCTGAAAGGATTCACAGGAGATTTAAGATTTTCAGTTTTGTAGGCATCTCATTCAGGGATGGCGAAAACGTTATTATTCCTGCCGTTTATCCCGGTAACTACAAAAATATAATACGGACAGATGAAATTCACGATTTTTTGAGATGGAATTTCTCAAGTCCCGATACCAGGCTTTCCCGTGTTTATTCGCATGAGGAAAAAAAAGAGGTTTTAGCTGTTCACCCGGTACCGGGAGCTGTTATTGTCGGAGGTGTGGACCTTGATAACATTGCGGACCTCATTGATAAAATTACTCCTCTGCCGGAGAGAAGGCCGTTTATAATTGACCATCGGGGCGGATTAGTTATGGGGCACAAGGAGCTTGCTGATATTGAATTTAATGAAGAAAAAGGCCCTATTAAAATAGATGATGGAAAAATTATTGTATACCACACTTTTAATCCGGGTTATAACTGGCGGATAGGAATGGCGACTCCGGAAAAAGTTATTTATCGGAATATACGGGAACTTAGACTGCTTATTATAGTCTTTATAATACTTGGGATAGCCGGCGCCCTGCTGCTGGCTCTTTATTTCAGCAGAATGATAACTTATCCGGTAGCCCGCCTAAGCCGTGGGGCAAAAATACTGGGCTCAGGCAATCTTGCTTACAGGATAACTCTTCAGACCGGGGATGAGCTGGAAGCTCTTGCCGGGGAATTCAATAAGATGGCGGCGGAGTTGAAAAAATCATATGATTCTATGGGTGAAAAGATAAAAAATGCAACCCGGGACCTGGAAGACGCGCTCAGCGAGATAGAAAAAAAGAACGTACAGATAAAAAAAGCCGACAAAATGAAATCTGAATTTTTGGCAAGCATGTCCCATGAGCTAAGAACCCCGATAAATGCGATAATAGGTTTTACGTCTTTGATGGAAGATGGGACTTACGGAAAATTAACTGCCAGACAGAAGGATACTCTTGAAAAAGTTCAGCGGAATACCGAACACCTGCTGAATCTAATTAATGACATACTGGACCTTTCCAAAATTGAAGCCGGCAGAATGGATCTTCTGCCCGAAGAATTTAATTTAAGTTCGCTTGTTTATCAGATTAAAGAAGAGGTTGTACCGCTTATAGATAAAAAAGGGCTTGAATTCACAATAGATGTTGATGAAGACATCATCTGCTATAACGACTATACGCGACTTAGACAGATACTAATGAACCTTATTTCAAATGCGATAAAATTTACTTTGGAAGGCAGCATAACCGTAGTTGCCCGGAAAAAGAAAAATGATATGTTTTATGTTGAAATATGCGATACCGGAACCGGAATAAAAGAAGACGATCTTGAAAAAATATTTGACGAATTTGTCCAGTCGGACAGTTCTCCGGCCAGGAGGTTCGGCGGTACCGGCCTTGGCCTTAGCATATGCGTAAAACTGCTTGAAATGATGGGCGGTCAAATTAATGTCAGCAGTACGTGGCAGCAGGGCAGTGTGTTTACAATAACACTGCCGCTAAGAATAAAAGAGTAAGTATGCCTTGCCGTAACAGGTTTTTTCTGATAATATTCATTAGATAAGAGTGAGATAAAAGGAGAAAAAGTGAAAATTCTTTTAGTTGAAGATGATTTATCCTCACAGCAGATAGTATGCGACATTCTTGAAAAAGACGTGTACGAAATACAGGTAAGTTCTGACGGGGAATCAGGCCTGCAGATGATAGAACAAGCCGAATGGGATCTGGTTATACTTGATATAATGCTTCCGGGAAAGGACGGCTTTGACCTGCTGAAAAAGGTCAAAAGCCTTCATCGTTTTACTCCGGTTCTAATGTTTACCGTCCTTCAGGAAAAGGAAAATATTATCAAAGCATACCTGATGGGTGTCGATGACTTCATAAACAAGCCTTTTGACCGCTGGGAATTTCTTGCACGGGTCCGCTCTCTTTTAAATCTTCGCCGGTCCTACATGCAGCTGGAGGAAACAAGAAACGTTGTACTCTCTCTGGCCCGTACAGTCGAAGCCAAAGACCCTTATACAAGGGGGCATTCGGAAAGAGTTGGTGAATACTCCCGCAGGATAGCCGAAGAACTGGGATTTGCTTCTGATAAGTGTGAGCATCTTTACTGGGGCGGTATACTGCATGATGTAGGCAAGATAAAGATACCCGGAGAAATACTTACAAAGCCTTCAAAACTTACAGACGAAGAATATGAAAAAGTAAAAATGCATCCTGAAATATCATATAAAATATGCAGCGGACTTAGAACTCTTAAAGAAGCCCTTCCGGCAGTTAAGTATCACCACGAAAGATGGGACGGAAAAGGCTATCCGCAAGGACTTAAGGGAAAAAACATACCTGCCGAGGCCAGGATAATGGCCGTTGCAGACGCCTACGACGCCATGACCAGCGACAGGTCCTACCGAAAGGCCATGCCTCATGCTAAGGTTAGCGAAATACTGTGTTCCGGAAAAGGAAGCCAGTGGCAGGATTCGGTAGTCGATGCATTGCTGAAAGCTATCGAAAAAGATAAAGAGGCCTGACGGCTGCCTGCATCTGCCTTGGACAGGTATTTTTGTTACGAACCCGATTGTTCCTCCCGCCGCCGATTGTGCAGGTACTTCTATGATCCGGTTGAAATAATATATTTAAACAAACCCTCCGAAACCGAAAATTTTTTCAGAAGGCTGGAAAAAGCAAGAAAAAAATATTTCGTTGCCGGATTCTTTTCTTTTGAATTAGGATATATAATGGAAAGAGCCCTGAAAGAGAGAATTCCTGCGCTTCCTTATGCCTGTTTTGGTATATTCAGCAAAATGGCTGTTTATGATATCCGGTCAAAAAAGTGGCTTAGAGAAAAGTTTTCGGTGCCGGAACCGGATGCCGGTTATTTTATCAGTAAAATAAGGCTCAATACTGCAAAGGACCGCTATGAAAAAGATGTCAGTAAGATAAGGAAACTGATATCCGATGGCGAATTATACCAGGTGAATTACACCTCAAAAATAAAATTTAATTTTCACGGTTGTCCTTTTTCTCTTTACCGCACGCTTAAAAAGAAGCAGAAAGCGTCATATAATATGTTTTTTAAGAACGGCAAGCGCTGTATTGCTTCCTTTTCTCCGGAACTGTTCTTTGAAAAAGAAGGATGCAGTATTAAGGTAAAGCCAATGAAAGGAACAGCCCCCAGGGGCAATAATAATATCTCAGACAGGAAAACGGAAAAATTTTTAAAACAGGACGTCAAAAATAAAAGCGAAAACCTTATGATCGTTGACTTAATGAGGAATGACCTGTCCAGGATATCTAGGGAAGGCAGCGTTAAAGTCAAAAAACTTTTTGAAATTGAAAAATATCCTACGCTTTACCAGATGACATCTACGGTCACTTCAAAGCTTAAAAAAAACCTCACCATTAAAGAGATTATTGAAAGCATATTTCCCAGCGGCTCTGTTACGGGTGCTCCCAAAATACGCTCAATGGAAATAATAAGGAAAATGGAAAAGGAAAGCCGGGATGTATATACCGGGGCTATGGGGTATTTCCTTCCGGGAGGGAGGGCTCTTTTTAATGTTGCCATAAGAACTGTTCATATAAAGAATAATAAGGGGGAAATGGGAGTTGGCGGCGGAATAATTTATGATTCTTTACCTGACAAAGAATATGCCGAAGCTCTGCTGAAAGGAAAGTTTCTTAGCTCTTCGCCTTTCGGCAGATTCAAACTACTTGAATCTATTCTTTACAGAAACGGGTTTAAAAACCTCAAGGCGCATATAAAAAGAATGTCGGAGTCAGCCTCTTTTTTTGGGTTTCCGTTTGAAGTTCAGCGTGCTGCGCAAATTATTGAATCATACATACCGGTCAAAAAGAAATGCAGGATAAGAGTTACATGCGACATTAAAGGAAAGTTGTTTATAGAGGAAAAATTTTTGGAAATTCCATCGGGGCTTAAAATTGCCATATCTAAAAAAAGGACTGCCCCGGAAAATATTTTTCTTTATCATAAAACCACTTGCCGACCGCTTTATTCAAGCCAACTTAAGCGTGCATCAGCCGCAGGACTCTACGATATGGTTTTTTTTAATCATAAAGGTGAGCTCACGGAGGGAGCAAGGACAAATGTTTACATAGAAAAAAACGCTAAACTGTACACACCTCCGCTGAAATGCGGTTTACTTAACGGAACTGTCCGTGAAAAGCTTATAAAAGATTCAAAAGCAGATGAAAAAATAATTTCGCAAGAAGAATTCACAAAAGCGGATACAGTCTATATTTCAAATGCTTCTGTTGGTTTAAGAAAGGTCCGGGTGGTAAAGTTGAAATAAATGAAGTCTTTGTTAAAATTGCATTACAGCGGAAAGATTATAAGGAGATAATATAAGATGACAAAAAAGGCGCTTGTTGTTATTGCGGGAGGTTTTGAGGAAATAGAAGCTGTTACCTGTATAGATGTGCTTCGCCGGGCTGATATCGAAGTAACTGTCGCCGGCCTTGGAAAAATAGATATAAAAGGGGCGCATGACATAAAAGTTACCGCGGATATTTCTATAGATAATGCTGACGATAATTTTGACGCGCTTGTTATTCCGGGCGGTATGCCCGGCGCCGCAAACCTGGCATCTTCAGAAAAAGTTAATGAGCTTATAAAGAAGTTTAATACGTCTGGAAAAATAATTGCGGCCATCTGTGCTTCTCCGGCTATAGTTCTGGCTCCTGCCGGGGTGCTTGAAGGAAAAAAAGCGACTTGCTATCCCGGACTTGAAGAAAAATTTACTGCCGGCGTAAAATATATAAAGCAAAATGTAGTTGTTGACTCAAATATCATAACTTCGCAGGGACCGGCAACAGCAATGCCCTTTGCTTTAAAAATCACTGAAAATCTGTCTGGTTCCGATACTGCCGAAAGCCTGGCGTCGGCTCTTCTCTTCTAAATGTTCGGTTACCTGCTTTTACTTTTTATCGCGCTGCCTGTAATAGAGCTGGTCCTTCTGCTTGAAATAGGAAGGATTATAGGTGTTTTCCCTACAGTAGGTGCAGTTATTCTTACCGGCGCAGCCGGTGCGGCTCTTGCCCGCAGTCAGGGTTTCAGGGTTGTAAGCAGAATTAAAAATGATATTAACAGGGGAGTTATGCCGGGAAACGATATGCTCGAAGGGGCCCTGGTTCTTGCCGGAGGCATAATGCTTCTTACTCCCGGTTTCATAACGGATCTTGCTGGGTTTTTCGCCCTTATACCTGTCACAAGGGCTCTTATAGCAGGATGTATAAGAAAAAAAATAAAAGAAAAAACCATGTCGGCAAATGTAACTGTTATAAATGCCGAAGGGTATGAAATTGAGGATGAATAAATATTTCTGCTTGCAAAATACTCAGAAGAGTTATAATATAACCCAGGCCGTAGCCGGGCTTTTAATGAGACATTTATGAAATTAATAGATTTACATACACATACTTTTTTTTCAGACGGGATATTAAGTCCCGCCGAGCTTGTATACAGGTGCAGTCTTAACGGGCTTAAAGCTGTAGCCCTTACAGATCATGCTGATTATTCCAATATAGAAGAAGTAATAGGCGGAGCAGAAAGAGCCGGCAAGGAATTAACTTCCAGGTATGATATAGAAGTCATTGCCGGAGTTGAACTTACTTATATTCCGCCTGCCGATATAGGGCGTATGACGGATGAGGCGAGAAAGCTGGGAGCGGAAATAGTTGTAGTTCACGGAGAAACTACTGCCGAAAATGTTCCTGCCGGAACAAATATTTCCGCCATAAGAGCCGGCTGTGATATACTTGCCCATCCGGGTGTTCTTGAACCTGACCAGGCAAAAGAGGCTGCTGAAAGAAATGTTTTCATAGAGCTTACTACAAGGGCAGGCCACAGGGACGGTAATGCCCAGGTGGCATCAGAATCTATAAAAGAAAACTGCAGGCTTATCATTAATACCGATTGCCACGGACCTCAGGATATTATGAATATGCAGAAGTTTCGAGGCGTACTTGAGCAATGCGGCCTTGATGAAAACTATTACGGACAATTGCTGGAAAATTCAGAAATTCTCATAGAAAGGATAAAGAATAAATAGAATGACCAGAAAATGGGTTAAAGAAGAACTTAAAAAAAATCCGCTAGAGAAAATTGTAATAAAAGCGGTAGGGATTGTAAAAAGCCATAAAAACGAAGTGGTTACAGGAATTGTTGCGCTAGTCGTTGTAGCGCTTTTTATCGGAGTAATGATTCGTCAAAGAATACAGAAACACAGGGAGGCAGGAAGAATTTTTGCCTCGGCCCAGGTCGATTTTCAATCCTTCAGATATAATGAAGCAATAGAAAAATTAAAAACCTTAAAGAGTGAGTATCCAGGCTCAAAAATAGAGGATATGGCTTCTTATATGAAAGGCCTTGCATATAAAATGCAGGGTGATTATGAAAATGCTTCGAAGGTTTTTGAAAATGCGCTTGAAAACCACCGCAAGTCAGAAGTATCCGAGCATATAATTGTTTCTAATGCTAAGGTTTATGAAAACATTGGGCGCTATAAAGATGCGCTTGAACAATACAATCGCATAACACAAGGACATTACCTATATCCGGAAGCTCAGTTGGGAATGGCATCTGTTTACGAGATTGTAGGGGAGGAAGATAAGGCAGCGAATATTTACAGAGCTCTTAACTTGAATTACCCGCATTATTTCTGGGGTGAAATTGCTTACTTGAGGCTTGAAGCTCTTGG
>PWMP01000149.1 GCA_003558145.1 Elusimicrobiota bacterium | reverse complement strand
GAAGGGTATCCCCGGGAGACGGAACACGGCCCAGTTCGCCGACAATAAGCCCTGCAAGGGAGTCGTAGGTATCTTCGGGCAGTTTAAGGTGTAACTTATCGTTTATGTTGTCCAGGTCCTCTATAGCGTTTATTTCCCACGTTTTTCTTGCGGTTTTGCTTATTGTAGCCCTGCTCTTATCGTATTCGTCGTAAATTTCACCTGTTATTTCTTCAACTATGTCTTCTATCGTGATTATACCTGCTACAGCGCCGTATTCGTCAACAACTATCGCCATATGCTCACGGCCTGTTTTAAATTCTTTCAAAAGCCCGGCGGCAAGTTTGGTTTCGGGAACAAAATACGGTTTTCTTAAAATTTCTTCTATTTTGAATTCTTTCCCTTCAGTAAGATACTCCATCAGGTCTTTTATATAAAGAACCCCTATAATCTTATCGGGAATTTCACTGTAAACCGGCAGACGCGAGTGTCCGGTTTCAATTGCTCTTTCTATAAGTTCTTTTTTGCCGAGTTTCATATCAAGTATTTTTGCAGCGACGCGCGGAACCATTATTTCACGGACAACTGTACCCGAAAACTCTATTATTCTTGTAAGCATTCTTTTTTCGCTTCCGGCAAGGACTCCCTCTCTACTGCCTACTTCAATAAGCCCTTTTAATTCTTCCCGGGCAAAAAGAGAATGTTTTTTCATTTCTTTTGAGGGAAACGCCTTAATTGCTATATCCGATAAAAACAGAAAAATATTTATCAGCGGCGTCAGGATAAAATCAACAATTCTTAAAGGGCCGATAATCCTGGCGGAAACCCTGCGGGCGTTTCTTCTTGCGTAGGCTTTCGGAACTATTTCCGAAAAAACAAGGACTATTATAAGAAGTATCAGTGTGCTTGCTGATGTGGTAAGGACGGGCGATATTTCAAAAATCCTGCTTATATCAAGCGCTATGGACGTACCCATAACAGAAACGCCTATAACACTCATAGCGGTTCCGGCAAGAGTAGTAGTAAGAAGCCGGTTTGGATTTTCAAGCCATGCGTTAAGTTTAACAACGCCTTTTTCTTTGATCAGGCGTTTTATCTGAGATTTTCTGAGATAAGTAAGAGAAGTTTCCGCCGCCACAAAAAAAACGGTAAAAGCCAGAAGAAATATAAGGATGAGAAGTTTAACTATTATTGGCAGCATCGTTGTCGTACTCATCATATATTTCGCCTACAACTTCTTCAATAAGGTCTTCTATGGTCACTATTCCGACTACACGGTTCTTGTTTTTTACTATGCAGCCGTGCACTCTTTCTTTTCGGAGCTGCTGAAAAAGACGGCGGCAGCTCTTATTCTGTCTGGTGATACGGGGACTGCGCATAATTTTTTTAAAATCAATCTTTCCTTTTCTGTTAAGTTCTCCGATAACATCTTTTATGTATATAAAGCCCTTAAGGTTATCCAGCTTTCCGTAGTAAGCGGGAGTTCTTGAATATTTGCTTTTTGTTAGAATATCCATTATCTGGGAGTAAGGCCGCCTGAGGTCTACGGCTGTTATTTCATTGGCTGGCGTCATGACTTCTTTTACTTTTTTATGCGAGAGGACTATGACTCCTGCCAGCATTTTGGAAAAGTCTTTTTCCAGCAGCCCTTCCTTTCCCGCGTCCTTAATCTCCATATGCAGTTCTTTTCTTGATATAATTTTTTCTTTCCTGGATTTAAGACTGCCGACAAAAGCAAAAGAAATTTTATTAAGAATTTCGGAAGCTGTCCTTATTACAAGATAAAACTTTATGAAAGGCCTGTAATAGGCTTTTATTATTTTTTCGGGATATGTATTGGCAAATGTTTTCGGCATTATTTCCGCAAAAGTCAGGATTATGACGGAAGAGCCTGCTATTGATAGTACCTCGGTCCATGTCGGAGGCAGATTGCGGGCGGTTACAAAACCGGCAATGATAACTGTAAATATTGCGGAAAACGCAATATTTATCATATTGTTTCCTACAAGAATTCCCGTTACCACGCCTGCAGGCTCTGATATCCAATATTTGAGCACTTTCATTTTTTCAAGTGACCATTCTCTTATCCGCGCTTCTCCCATAGCGTAAAGGGCAGTTTCAATGGAAGAGAAAAATCCCGAGAAAAAGACAAGAAGTAAAAGAAAAGCGTAAATCATTAAAGTACCAGCTGCAGAATGAGTATGGTTAGAAAAGAGCCTACGACTGCTCCCGCAAAAACTTCCCATATTGTATGTATTTTTGCCGAAATCCGGGCATGGGCAACCATAAGGGCGAGAATAAGGCTCAGGAAAAGAATACTTAAACTCTCCTGGGAAGCTGAATATGAAATAACGGCTATGGAAAAAGCGACTGCAGTATGAATACTCGGCATCCCCCCTGCAAGAGAAAACTTGTCACCGTCGCGCAGTTTAAGAGCAACCGAAACCGCGAATACAAGAACAACAGCAACCGCGGCAGCATACGGCGGAAAGTAAGCAATTTTTCTTAATACAATAGTTTCACCCAACTCTCTTGTTTCGGGACGCATGAAAATAAGATATCCGACAAAAGCGGCGCAGAGAGAGGAAAGAAGCACCGCACCCGCCATTATATCCTTTATCACTTTTGCCAGCGGATGATGCTCTTCGGTTATCATATCGGTTATATGCTCGGCGGCTGTATTAATAAGCTCTGCTATTAAAACCATTGCTATCACTATAAAAAGGGTTATTATTTCTATTCTGGTAAGACTGAAGAAAAGGGATGCAATCACAACCATGACAGCTATTATAAGATGGGTCCGGAGGTTGCGTTCTGTTTTTACTGCATAAGAAATTCCCCGGAAAGCATTCTGCAGGCTTTGTGTCATTACCGGCCGGTTATTATTATTTTTTTCTTTTTTGCTGTTCACTGCCGCCCGCAGAATTTACTCAGCAATTCCTGCTGGATTTTCTTGATTTCTTTTCCTTCTTCCCAACCGCATAAATGCAGCATGCCGTGTATAAAAAGGAGGTGCATTTCTTTACTGGCGGAATGCCCGTAATGGGCGGCATTGACCCCGGCTGTCTCGGAAGAAATAATAATCTGCCCCAAAAGCTGAGGGTTTTCTCCGGGAGATTTTTCCCCTTCGGAAAAAGAAAAAGCTATGACATCCGTAGGGCGGTTTTTGTTGAGGTACTCACTGTTTAATTCTTTTATTTTACAATCATCTACTATACTTATATCAACCTCGAAGTCTTCCGGCGGGGGAACGGAGTGATTCCAGAATTTATCCACTATGTGCCGGGATATTTCCTTAAGCTCCTTTTCCCGGTAACAACTTTTCTCTCCATCAATATTAATACAGACCTGTCTACTCAACTGCTTTTTCTTCTTTGTCCTCCGGATATTCTATCCTGGAATGATACATGGCGGATAGAGCGTTTATAAAATTCTTCTGTATTTTTTCAAGCCCCGCCATTGTAAGAGCGCATTCGTTAAGCTGTCCTTCTGTAAATTTTATGTTTATAATTTTTTCAACCAGGCCGGTTATGCGCGAATAGGTGGGTTCATCCAGGCTGCGGCAGGCAGCCTCAACAGAATCGGCAAGCATTATAACACCGGCTTCCCTTGTCTGCGGCCTTGGCCCCGGATATTTGAATTCTTTTTTTTCAACCTTGTCTCTGCCGTCCGAACCGTTTAACTCTTTATCATAAAAAAACCTTATAAGGGATGTCCCGTGATGCTGCTCTATCATATCTTTTATTATTTTGTCCAAATTGTACTCGTCAGCAAGGGAAAAACCGTCCTTTACGTGCCTTTTGAGTATAAGGGCGCTTATGTTGGGTTTAAGTTTATCGTGCTTATAATCAATCCCCTGCTGATTTTCGGAAAAATACTGGGGATTGCTAAGTTTTCCTATGTCGTGATAATAAGAACCGACTCTGGCAACAAGAGGATTGGCTCCAATCTCTTCGCATGCGTTCTCCGCAAGGTTTGCAACCATCAGGCTGTGGTGGTAAGTTCCCGGAGCCTCCAGCATAAGCCTCTTAAGAAGAGGGGTATTAAAATCACCCAATTCAAGCAGTTTTATATTTGTAGTAATAGAAAATGCGCTTTCAAAAATAGGAAGGAGACCCCCTGCTATGACAACTGATACAAGAGCGTTCAGTCCGCCCCAGGCCAGGTTTATTCCCATTATTTCCAGCGATGCGCTACCGCCCGAAGGGCTCATAAGCTCTACGGCAAGTATGGCAAAAAAATTAAAAACAAGAACATAGAACCCGCAGCGGTTTAAATCTTTTCTTGTCCTTATATCGCGGGCGCTAAAAACAGCGGCCAGCCCCCCGGCCATATAAACAAAGAAATAATTAAGCGAGTATCCGCCCAGCACGGCTGCAATAAGGCTGATAAGAATTACTGCTGCCGCGGCAACTATAGGGGTAGGAATAAGAACTGTCAGCAGTATTCCGGCGGCAGCCGCGGGAAACAGATATGCAGACGAAGCGGGTATTCCCGGCACATATCTTATCAACATTACAATCAGTATAGATAAGGCCGTTATGGAAGCCGTAAGAATAAGATTTTTATAGATTTTTATGAAAGCCGGAGTATAATTCTTCAATAAATAATAAGACATATAAAGAATGATCACGGTAAAAACTCCCGAGCCGGCGGTGGTCCCCAGGTCTTGACCGTATAAAAGTATTACCGCCCCAGTAATTGCCGTCCACAGAACAAGGGCAGCTATAAAAAGCGGGTGATCTTTTTTAATGTCCTTTATTTTTTTGAAAATTGTTATATGCATCTATTATTTTTTTTATCAACTGGTGCCTTACTACGTCCGTACGGGTAAAATATATAAATTCTACTCCGTCTATGCCTTTTAGAACCTGCTGTATTTCTATAAGGCCGCTGCGCTCATTCTTTTCAAGGTCAATCTGGGTTATATCGCCTGTGACAACCGTCTTTGAATTAAAGCCCATCCTGGTAAGAAACATCTGCATCTGACCGGACGAAGTATTCTGTGCCTCATCGAGTATAATCATAGCGTCATCCAGAGTTCTTCCCCTCATATAGGCAATAGGCACTATTTCTATTATATTTTCTTCCCTGTAGCGGTTAAATTTTTTCGGCCCCATTATAGTATAAAAAGCATCATATAGAGGCCGCAGGTAAGGATTCACTTTTTCATGAAGGTCTCCGGGAAGAAACCCGAGTTTTTCTCCTGCCTCTACGACCGGCCGGGTAAGTATTACCCGGTCAACTTCTCTGTTTTCAAGCGCCCTTACCGCCTGCGCGCAGGCAAGAAATGTTTTCCCTGTGCCGGCAGGGCCTATTGCAACGACAAGATCCCTGTTCTTCATAGCCTTAACATAGGACCTCTGGTTCGGAGTCATAGGTTTTATGGTTTTGCCTGTAGGCGTCTTAACAAGACCCGGAATTGCATCCCGGACAATTTCTTCAGTATTTTTCATTTTATGAAGTGCTTTTTCAACATCGTCTTTTTTTCCTGAAATAATGGCTTCAAGTCCTCGGGCCAGTATTTTAACGGCATATTTATTTTCAAGTTCTTTAAGGTTGCGGTCAAACTCTCCGAATGCCTTCAGGGCATCTGACTGATTTTTAAAAATAATTTTTCTTTCAATAAGGTTATTGCTATTCAATGTTAATACAAAAGGTTTGTTTTTTCATTTATAGAAATACGTGATTTATATAAAAAAGACAAGGGATGGGGATCAATCCCGGGGTATTATCAGTCTCTGACCGGGATATATGAGATCCGGATCTGTTATTTTATCCTCGTTGGCGCGATAAATTCTTTTCCACTTCCAGGGATCATTATATACATCTCTCCGGGCGGCAATATTCCACAGGCAGTCCCTGTCCCTCTGCCACGTACCCACAGTATAAATATCAGCCGTAAGGGAATCAATTATGCTCTGGGCAAGTTCCGCAGCCTGATCGGCTAAATCAATTGATGCAGGGTAATCCTCCTCGCTGAATTTAAGCTTGGCTTCTTCCAGTAAGCTTTCCGGCTGGCTGACATCGCCTCCGAGATCTGCAGCGCGGGATATAAGTCTCTCGGCCCGTTCTATTGCAGCAGCAGCATCTGCCTCGCCGCGAAGCCCTGCGAGCATTTCATCACGAAGGCGGCGCGCAAGCGCTCCTGCCTGTTCAGCTTCAGATTTAGCCCTGGCGTAATTGCCGGCGTCAAAAGAATCATGTGCCCGGGCAAGAATAGATTCCGGCTCGCTAACGTCTGCACCGGCCTCTTTTGCCTCATATATTTCAGACCGGGCGCGCGCTAATGCAAGCTCGGCCTCAAGACGCGAAACTTCTACTTCCGGAACAGGCTCTCTCCTGGGACAGCCGCTAAGCACTAACACTGCCGGAATAAGTATTAAAAATGATTTAAATTTACTTCTCATTGTTGATTAATTCTATACATAAAATTTTTAACTGTCAACCTCTTTTTTATTGTCAACAACTCTTATTCCTATTTCTTCCAGCTGCCCGGGGTCAACATAAGACGGTGAAGCTGTAAGAGGAGAATAAGCCCTGCGGGTTTTGGGAAAAGGGATCACTTCCCTTATCGAATCTATACCCAGCATACAGGCAACGAGCCTGTCTACTCCGAACGCGAATCCGCCGTGGGGAGGAGCGCCGAAAGAAAGGGCCTGGAGAAGAAATCCGAATTTCTGCTGCGCCTGGCCTGGAGTTATATTGAGAAGTTTAAAAATCCTGCTTTGAAGGTCAGAACTGTGAATACGTATACTGCCGCCGCCAATTTCCGCACCATTCAAAACCATATCATACGCCTTGCTTTTTGCGGAAAACGGGTCTTTTTCAAGTATATCCTCATCTTCCGAGCGCGGAGCGGTAAAGGGATGATGCATAGGAGTGGGACTGCCGCTGTCATCCTTTTCAAAAAGGGGATAATCTTCAATCCATAGCGGCATAAAGGTATCTTTTTCTGCTTTTCCGAATTTTCTGCGAATATAATCAAGGCAGGCGCAGGCAATTTCCTTCGTATCGGCTATAAAAAACAAAAGATCTCCTGTCTGAGTTTTAAACCGTGCAGATATTTCTTTAAGCTCTTCTTCGGAAAAAAACTTAGTTATCTGGGAATGAAGGCCCTGCTCTTTGTGCCTCATCCAGGCAAGCCCTTTTGCCCCGAGCGGGCGCAGTTCTTCGGTAATCTTATTTATAACCGAAAGCGATATTCCATCCGCGGCGGGTATTTTCAAGCCTCTTACAACTCCGCCGGCGGCAGCCTGGCTGAATACCTTAAAAGAAACCTTGGACGCCATATCAGTAATATCAACAATCTCCAGGGATATCCTAAGATCGGGCTTGTCAGTACCGTACTTATCCATTGCTTCACGGTAACTTAATCTTTTAAACGGTGTTTTAAGTTTTACGTTAAGCAACCCGCTGAAAACAGTTTGTATGTACTGCTCCAGTATTTCTTTAATATCATCCTCGTCAATAAAAGACATCTCAAGATCCAGCTGCGTAAATTCCGGCTGGCGGTCCTGCCTCAAGTCTTCATCCCTGAAGCACTTTACAATCTGGAAATATCTTCCCATTCCTCCTACCATCAACAGCTGTTTGAAAAGCTGGGGCGACTGGGGAAGAGCATAGAACTTTCCGGGATTCAGCCTGGAAGGCACAAGAAAATCCCTTGCTCCTTCCGGCGTTGACCTTGTTAAAAACGGAGTTTCCACCTCGCAGAATCCGTTTTCCGAGAAAAAATTTCTTGTGGACTGAAAAAACCTGTGACGAAAAGCAAGATTGTCTTTAAGCTTACCCGAACGCATTTCTAGATACCTGTATTTCAGCCTGGTTTCTTCACCCACTTTATCCGGGTTTTTAAGGTCAAAAGGAAGCTCTACGCTTTTGTTTATAAGATGCAGCTGCCTGGCGGAAATCTCTATTTCCCCTGTTGGCAGTTTCTCGTTCCGGGTTCCTTCCGGGCGTTCATTAATTATTCCCTTTACCGCTATAACATATTCGTTTCGCAGAGAATTGGCTTTTTTAATAAGCTCTTTCTCTTCTTTTTCCGGAAGCCCGGTTTTTTCCCTGCCGAAAACAACCTGGGTCTTT
>PWMP01000060.1 GCA_003558145.1 Elusimicrobiota bacterium | reverse complement strand
TCCTTATCGCTATTACGGGTTTTATCTGATAATCATCCCATAATTTCTCGTTGTTATTCGTAGAGTCATATCCCTTATCCGCTGAAAGATACTCGGCATCTTCCACAATACCGGGGTCTTTCGATTCCAGTTCCTCAACCAGCGGCGGCTCGTATTCAGCATCCGCCAGCAGGTGAAGCTTGTACCCGAAGAAGTATTTCACTTTCTCCCACACATGCTGCCGTCTTCTTTTTCAACTATATTCTTTTTGCTCCAAAGTCAGCGTCTGTATCTCTACGGCCGTCAGAAGACTTTTTGCCGGGCCTGCAGGCATGGCTTCTCAAAGCTTTTGAATCCACAACAAGGTTTCTGCCTAAATCGGGAAGCTCTTCTTTGAGTTCTTCAATCAGCCTGTCTATCATCCAGTCAATTTCCTGCTGATATCTCATCAGTATTTTCAAAAAAATGAGCTGCAGTCCTTCAAGATCTCCGAGCTCGTCGAGCTCTTGCCAGGTGAACAAATTTTTTTGTATACTCGCCGTGGGCAGATCCTCCTTTTTTCTTTTTACACGGTAATTTTACCAAAATTACCGACGAGAATCTACCCTATCTTTTTATCAAAAAACAACTCTTTTACACCTGGGGTGAAAATCCGGCCTTTAACGTATTCATTTTATCGCCCTCGACCATATCGTTTGCTGATCTTGGGGTAAAACTCTTTTTACCTCTTAAATTTATCGTCGGGTATTTTTCATCGGGAATGGCTTTAATTGCGTGTTGCCTCATTTAAAAATCTAAACGAAAAAAGTTTAAAATAGCCTCCGAAAGGAGGTGAAAGGATGAGGCTGACAATGAAAGAAAAACAAAAGGTGATCCAGCAAGTATCAAAGAGGTATCAGAAGTCCAGGAAGAAGGAAAAAGGAAGGATACTCGATGAGTTTGTCCAGATAACCGGATACAACCGCTCGTATGCTTCATATGTGCTCAAGAACTGGGATAAAAAGGTATATACCCGAATAGGTGGCAAAAGTGTGGTTTTTGTTCTTGGTGAGAGAAAAAGAAAAATAGCAGACATCGCAGACGAATCTATGACGAAAAAATTGATAAACCGCTAAAAAGAATTTGGATGATAAGCGGAATGCTTTGTGGAAAGCTCTTGAATAAGTACATAAAAGACAACCTGCAGCTTTTAGTGGATTTGGAAGAAATCAAACTCGCAAAAGAGGAGAAGATAAAACTGTTTCAGATAAGTCCTGCCACAATTGACAGAATGCTTAAGAAGGAGCGTAAAATAATACAGCTGAAGGCCAGAAAGGGAACAAAACCGGGAACGCTTCTGAAAAGTAAAATACCTGTCAGAACGCAATGGGAGTGGGATGAGATGCGGCCCGGATTTATAGAGATGGACCTGGTTAATCATAATGGAGGAAGTCCCTTTGGAGACTTTTGTCAGACACTTGATTGTACGGATGTAAACAGTGGAAGGACGGAAACTCGGGCTGTAAAAAACAAAGCTCAGGTGTATGTTTTCAACGCTCTAATGGATATTCGTAAAAAGTTGCCGTTTAAATTACTGGGATTGGATTCTAACAGTGGGGGAGAGTTCATAAACGAACACCTGTACCGGTATTGCCAAAAGGAAAAAATTACATTTACCCGTTCCCGGCCGCAAAGAAAGAACGATACCTGTTTCGTCGAACAGAAGAATTACTCGGTGGTAAGAAGGACGGTCGGATACCAACGATATGAAGGGATGAAATGTGTTGAAGCTCTTAACGAAATTTATGAAAAGTTGAGGCTGTTAACTAACTATTTTACACCAACTATGAAATTAACCAGAAAAGAACGCATAGGAAGTAAAGTAAAACGGATTTATGATACTCCTAAGACGCCGTATGAGCGGGTATTGAATTCAATGGAAGTAGAACAAGAATACAAAGAAAGTCTAAGGAAAAAGCGTGAAAAAATCAATCCGGCACAATTGAGGAGGGAGTTGGTAAAAAAGCAGGGAGAGCTATTTAAGATGGGGGTAAAAATCAAGAAAACAGTGGTTGTTGGAGAAAAAACAATTTCTCAAAAAGGATGGAATTTGGTATATGTTAGATAAAGTTGTTTCATTTAGATTTTTAAATGAGGCAACGATAACGTTTCATTTAGATTTTTGATGAGTCAAGTCGTTTAATTGTAGATTTTAAAAAAAATATTATAATAATTGTAATGAAAACATTATTAACCAATATTTACAGGTATTCTCCCCTGCACAGAAAGCGCCTGCGCTCCTGGCTGGTTGTTACGGGTATAGTAATGAGTTTTCTAGGAAAAAGCTCCCCCGGGCAATTAAACTATATTGCAGGGGTTGTGTTTATGCTTCCGGGAATTTTGCTTCACCTGATATCTAAGGCATATCTGCATCAGAATAAAACCGTAACCCGCTCCGGGCCGTATCAATGGGTCCGCCATCCTTTCTACCTGGCAAACGCAATGATTGATCTCGGACTGTGCTTAATGATAGGTATATGGGAAGTGACGGCTGCCTACTCGATTTTCTTTTTCATTGCATACTCTCAGGCCATCCGCAGGGAAGAACTTACATTGACAGGTCTTTTCGGGGAAGCATATATTAAATACCGCAAGGAAGTTCCGGCAGTCCTCCTCTGGAAAATAAAACCGGCTTCACAGCCGGCAAAATCAGAATTTTCTTTTGAAAACCCGAACATATCCAGGGGAAGGGAAGGAAGCAGAATACTGCGCTACGTATCCTATCCCTATCTTTTCGCCACGGCCTCTCTGGCGGGGAATTACGGTTTCAGAGTATTTGTTGAATTTTCTCACTGGGCTCTTATCCCGCCGGCTGTATTCTTCAGCCTTTACTGGTTTGCAACAGCAGCCAAGAACTACGTAAAAGCCAAAGATTCCTTTATAGCTTCATTGATGAGCCGTTTTTGGGGTCGCACTTTGTTCGGGTTCGGTATTATAACGTTTTTGATAATAACCGAAGGCTTGATTCCCGAGATAAACGGCCCGGCACACCTGCTGACAACACCGCTTGCGGCTTTTATATGCCTTGGCGCCTGTATCAAAATCCTTTTGGATTCCTCGTGTAAAGCGTGGTTTTCCAGCCGTTTCCAGAGATTATTTGAAATGTCTTTTCTTCTAGTTATGTGTCTTTTAGGAGGTCTTTTTTATATGATTGCACTGGTGGTTTTTGCTTATGTGCCGGCAGTGCTTTATGCCGGAGACAGGCGGTTTACAAAACGCTCTTTAACATCCTCCATTGTAAGGATTGATCTGATAAAAGAAACTTTCCCCAGGTATGCTTTCGTAAACGGGTTGGGCTTTTTAACCGGATTCGCTCTTCTTTTTATCCAGGAACTATTCCATATCCATATGCTTACGGTATCTTTACTTTTTTAATTTATAAGAATACCCGAAAGCTTCAAAATCATCTTTATATAACTTGAATATTATATCTTCTGTTTCAGCGTTATAGTACTGCTTGATTTTATCCGAAGCTCCCGTATAGGGCCCGGTGCGTGCAATTTCCTTTCCTTTCAGGGAGTTTACTTTACGGGCTACAAACCGGAAGTCATCTTTTATATTTTCTATTTTTCCTATAAAATCAAACTCTTCCACAGGCAGCGCCATAAGCGAAGTCTGAGGAGCCCAGTGTTTATTATCATACAGTCCCCCGGACTCAAGATATTTACAGAAATCATAAAAAGAAGGCCTTTTACCATATTTTTTGAAAAGTTCCGGGGTTTTTTTCATATAGCTTTTTCTCTTCTTATCGCTTGAGCCTATTTTATGTAAATACGCCGACAGAACCCGGTTATAGGGGCAGCGGACAAAAATGAATTTAAAAAATTTTTCAGATTCTACAACTTCTCTTTTTTTCAACTGTGAAGGTTTCTTGTGTTTTTTCCTGTACTGTATATACGACTCTTTATTTTCCGGTGCGGGACAGAGGGTAGCCATAAGCGCCGAACTTGCAACTTTGGCTATGCGGTTAAACATAAATTTTCTTTCAATATCCACGAGCATTCTCCTGTCACACTGGCGTATACCCTGCGTTAAAGGCCTGCTAAAAGGAGAAAATCTTTTATAAAAAAAATTGTTTTTCTTATAATAATATCTGTAGAATGGTTTTATGCAAATATATTTATAATAATATATAAATTTCATACAAAAAGATGCGGCTTTTTTTATAAAAACGATCATATCATGCTTTCCTTCTGTTTAAACTGCTCCCTGAATGGAATATACAGCCGTTACCAGTAGGCTTGTAATAATTTATCTTTTTGAATATATTACATAAATAAGACTAACATGCAATATACCGGCATGTTAAATATGATTAATCGTGAGCTGTTATAATAATTCTATTGAACCAGGAGTATGCAAAATGGAATCTTTTAAAGTTTTTTTAATCGGAGGTTACTGTAAAACCGGAGCGGGAGCTATCCATTCCTTTCTTAAGGAATTTAACAAACATCACTATTTAAAATGTGAATTTACCTTACTTGGACGTCCGGACGGATTAATAGATCTTGAAGATGCGCTTGTACACAGCTGGGCACCCTGGAGAAGCGACCTTGCCGTAAAAAGATTTGAAAAAATCATACACATATTGGGAAGAGAAAGGAAGTCGGGTTTTTTCCATCTCTCTTTGCCCGGAAAGAATTACAACAAAAAAATCTCAAAAAACTTCACAGCACTTTCCGAAAACTTTATAAGCGACCTTGTCTCTATCAAATACAGGGGAAGATGGAGCGGGCTGAATTGGGAAATGTCTCTGCCAAAATGGATACTACGCAGATTTAAAAAGAATGTTCTTGGAATAAAAACCGATTTTGAAATTAAAATTTCCAGCCCCGGCGAGAACTTTCTTCCCATGGCCAGAAAATACCTGCGCGATCTTTTAAGCGACAGTATCAAAGAAAGAAATAAAAAAACAAATGCGGTTGTACTTGATCTGGCAACCTACCACTGCAGGCCGGACAGGCTTTTACAATACTTTGATCATCCAAAGATGATTCTTATTGACAGGGATCCCAGAGACAATTTTTTGGATATAAAAAGAAAACGCGCAAATAATATAAATGTATCCGCTGAAGACTTTATTTCCTGGTACCGCTTAATGCGCAGCCAATCCGACTGTTGTTCTGATTTAAAAGATAAAGTTTTAAGATTAAACTTTGAAGATCTGGCCCTTAATTATAATGAAACCTCTAAAAAACTATATGATTTTTTAGAAATTAAACCCGAAGATCATACAGAAAGAAATAAGTTTTTAAATTTAGAACGCGCAAAAAAAAATGTAGGTCTATGGAAAAACCATAAAAGCCGGTCAATGGAAAAAATTTATTCCGAATTGAAAGAATACTGTCGTTGGTAAAAAGGAGCTTTCATTTTTCAAGACCCCGCCTATATATATCCATATAACGCCGGGCCATTACCTTGGGTGAAAATCTGCTTAGGACAGTTTGCCGGCCGGCTGTACCCATATTCTCTCTTAACTTTTTATCCGCAGCCAGAGCGACAATTCTGTCAGCGCTTTCCCGGTAATCTTTTACGGGCACCAGAAAACCGTTATTTCCGTTCTGTATAATCTCAGGTATGCCTCCTGCATCGCTGGCAACTACAGGCAGGCCCGACGCCATACCCTGAAGAATAACGGTGCCAAGTCCTTCAAAATTAACATTATGAACCAGTATATCCACCTGTTTCAGAAATAGGCTCATGTCTTCCACAAAACCCCTGATTGAAACAATATCTTCAGCGTTTTCAGAGCGTATGATACTCTCTATTTTTTTTCGGTCGGGGCCGGAACCGGCAATAATAAACTTAATGTTATTACATTCCGTATTTTTTCCAATAAAAGCGGCACTTTTAATAAAAGTTTCAAAATCTTTGTGTCTCAGGTCAAATGCGCCGGCCATTGCTACATTTATACCGTTTTCCCTGCCATAACAGCGCTTATGATAATAGCTGTCAATGTCAACCGAGGAATAAACCAATTCCGTATTTATGTATCCGGAATTTTTCATATAGTCGCAGATAAACTGCGATATTGCTACAATTATGTCAGCCGACTTGTATTTCATCCTGTTTATAATGCTGCCGGAAACAGGCAAGTCAACACGACGGGTGCAGATTTTTCCTGTTTTAATGTTTTTCAGGGCCCAGCTTCCAACACCAAGCGCCCTGGAAGTATGGAAATGAATGATATCCGGCATAAAATCTTTTACCTTTTTTCTAAGTTTAAGTCCTGCCGGGATATCCAGATCGTTTTTTACATTAAGCGCAACGAAATCTATACCAAGTTCTTTGCTTTTTTCACCCAGAGGACTGCCCGGAGGGGAAAGGAGAAGCTGAGAAATATTATATTTTTTCAGTTCCCTCATCAGAAGGAAAACCTGGTTCTGGCCGCCACGCCAGCCGGGAGCGGTATCAAAGTGCATAACTGAGAAATCAGTATTCAAATTTCTCGAACCTTTTTGAAAGACTCCTGTAAATAATTCCCTTCAGCAGGCCGTGCCCCGGGTATGACTCCTCAAAAGCCCTTTTTACATCTTTGCTCACATCACCACTCCACTGTCCAGTCTGTTTAAGAGTTGTTATGGCTGATCTAAGCAGCTTGTAACAGTCTTTGAATTTTCCGCGGGTTATAAGTCTTAACCAGTTTTTTCCCACGTCATCAAGGTCACACCAAAGAAGCCCGCTGCCGCAAACCAGCAGGTTTTTTATGTGTGTATCTATATGATATACACCGCTTTTGTGCATTGTATTTAAATCCCCGAGCGCCTTTTTTAAAAGACTGTATTTTTCCGGAAGCGGTATTTCAGGTGAAGAAAAAACAATGGACATGTTAGGCGCATCCTCGTAAGGCGTAATAAAAAGACTATGTTTTTTTAAACCCTTTCTGCTTTCCATGGCAAACCACGGGAACGCCGTTTTCAATCCGGCGTTCCTCACCATTTCAATCTGAACAGCCTGTCTTCTGGCTTTTGAAGACTGAAAAAAGAAGCCGCGAAACCTGTCCCGCAGGCGGGGGGACTGCTCGTAACTGAATTTTTTAATATGATACTTCCTGCCTGATGGCGCTTTAAAGATAAACACGCGCCTGCTGCCTCTGGCTGTTATTTTTTCCGGTTTTAGGGGCTCCGGAAAATCCAAAAAAGCCTCAAAGTCACGCCAGTTAAGACTGCAGCCCTGCGGGTGATAGACTGTAATATCGGGGGCTGGCTTTTCTCTTACAATGTTTTTTATAGATACATAATCAAAGTCTTCAAGCCTTTCTGATGTGCGGATATACACTTTTATTTTCAGTCTTTCGTGCCCCGGATACTCGCTTTCGCAAATATCAATTATTTCTTTTCTTACGGCGCTGTTCCAGTCTCCAGATGATATGAGAGCGGCAATCGCGGAACGGAAAAGACGGGAACAATCCAGGTACCTGCCTCTAAGTTCAAGAGCCAGACGTGATTTTTTTGTCCTGTCCAGGTCGCACCACAGCAGGTCCCCATCATCAACCAGTATATTCTGTGTATGAGCGTCGCCGTGAAATATCCCGCTGGAATGCATAAGATAGACTTCTTTAACGGCTTTGCGAAAAAGCTCTATCTTTTTATTACAGGGAATTTTTGTTGATTGCAGGCTGTGAAACAGGCGAAGACGTTTTATAAACGGAGTAATAAACAGGCTTTCTTTTTTAAAACCTTTACGCTTTTCTATGGCAAAATACGGAAAAACAGTTTTTATGCCCAGCCGATTAAGCTTGAGCGAATAGAGCATTTGCCTTTTTGCTGCTGTTCTCTGAAAAATAAAGCCCCTGAACTTGTCCCTGAAACGCGGGGAGATAAAATAGCTGAACTTTTTAATGTGATATCTTTTGCCTTCGCTGCTGACAATAAAAAGGCGCCTTTGGGGGCGCGGCCTTTTTCTTATGTCCGGTGAGGGCTCGTGGTCTTCAAAAAAAGGAAGGAAACTTTTCCAGTTTATTTCCTGCCCGGATGGATGATACACCGTCAGGCTTCGCTGTACTGTCTCTTTTGTTATTTTTCTCCAGAACATTTCTTTGATTTTTTTCAT
>PWMP01000035.1 GCA_003558145.1 Elusimicrobiota bacterium | reverse complement strand
TGGGCAGGGAAAAAATTTCACTTAAAAAAGAAGCCGCTGAGCTTATAGCCCGAAAAGCCGTTGGAGATGCCCGCTACGCTCTTAATATACTTGAGACGGCCGCTGCAGCAAATGCCGGGGGGGATATAAGCAGTGATTCGGTGGAGCTTCTCGCTGCTGATAAAAAATTCAGATATGATCGTGCCGGTGACGAACATTACGATACCATATCCGCTTTTATAAAAAGCATGCGGGGTTCGGATCCCGATGCGGCTGTTTATTACTTGGCAAAAATGATTTCTTCGGGTGAAGATGAAAGGTTTATTGCCCGCAGAATTGTCATCTGCGCCTCGGAAGATATCGGTAATGCCGATCCGCAGGCTCTTCTCATTGCCACTGCTGCTCTTGACAGTGTTGAAAAAGTTGGCTTTCCTGAAGCCGGAATAATACTTGCCCAGGCCGCCGTATATATAGCAACCGCTCCTAAAAGCAATGCGTCGTATATGGCTTTGAACAGGGCGCGTAAAGATATTGAAAAAAACAGCAGTTTTTCCGTTCCGGATCATCTCACAAAAAAAGGGGCGGACAGCTATCTTTATCCCCATGATTTCAAGTACGGTTATGTCCGGCAGAAATATATGGAAAAAGAAAAAAAATTTTACAGGCCGACTGACCGGGGACATGAAAAACACATACGCAGGTATTTAAAATTCATAATGGAAAACTCCGAAAAATGAAAAAAAATCTGAGAAATAAACATATATGCCTGCGCCGCAGTTTTAAAGAAGCTAAAAAGAAAGAAGCAGATAGAAAAATATTAAGCAGGCTTATGAAACTTCCTGTACTGGAAAAAGCTGAAAAAATAATGGTTTATGTTTCGGTAAAAGGGGAGCCTGACACTCTTAAACTTATCGAAAAACTTATCGAATCAGGCAAGAAAGTTTACGCTCCCCGTATAGAGGACGAAAATATAGTTCCGTTCCGCCTGAAAAATACGGCTGAACTTGAACCGGGATTATATAAAATACCACAGCCTCCCCCCGGGGAAAAAGTAGCCCCCGAAAATATAGACCTCGTTGTAGTTCCGGGCCTCTGTTTTACTTCTACGGGTCTCAGACTTGGGCGTGGCGGCGGTTATTATGACAGATTTCTTGTACGTCTTCCGGAAGAAACAGCTACAGTGGGACTTTGCTACTCTTTCGGAATTGAAGAAAGTCTGCCATGCGAACGGCATGACATTAAGGTTAAGAAAGTTATAACGGAAAAATTAGAAAGGAGAAAATAAAAAATGAATGTACTATATATTGTAATCGCAGCGGTAGCGGGAGGCCTGCTTGTCTTTTTTCTGACTTCGCGCACTGAAAAAAATGGAAACAAGCAAGAGGAACTGGAAAAGCTAAGCAGGCAGCTGGAAACAGTAAAGGCTGATGCGCAGGAAAAATTAAAACAGAAAGAAATTGAAATTAAAGAAGTTAAGGAAAAAACCGAAAAAGAAGTGAAGGATTCACTAAAACAGTCCATAGGGAAGTTGGAAGAAGAAAAAAAAACTATTGAAGTGCGTTCCAAAGACCTGGATAAAAAAGCTGACATAATCCAGAGACGCCAGCAGGAAATTGAAGTAAAAGATAAAGAAATTGAGGGAATCAAAGTTGCATTCGGAGAAAAGGAAAAAACTCTGAAAGAAATGCAGTCACGCGAACAGGCAACTCTTGAAAAAATATCCAGAATGTCCCCGAAGCAGGCAAGAGAACGCCTTATGAAGCAGATAGAAGAAGAAGCAAAAGACGAAGCCCACAGACTGTATAACTCTATAGTAGAAAGTGCCAAAAAGGACGCTAAAAGAGAATCAATAGAAGTAATAGCCAGGGCTATACAGGGTAACGCTGCTGAAGTTACTGAAGAGCTTACGGTGACTAATGTTACTCTTCCTGACGATGATATGAAGGGAAGGATAATAGGAAGAGAAGGAAGAAATATTCGGACCCTGGAAGCTGCCACCGGGGTCAACATTATAATAGACGATACGCCCGGTGTTGTATCTCTTTCCTCATTTGACGGTGAAAGAAGAGAGATTGCAAGGCGTTCCCTGGAAGAGCTGATTAAAGACGGAAGGATTCAGCCGTCCCGTATAGAGGAAATTGTAGAGAAGGTAAAAAAAGAAGTAGATGATGTAGTTATACAGGAAGGGGAAGATGCAGCGGCTGAATCAGGGGTGATAGGCTTGCGTGATGATGAGATTAAACTGCTCGGAAAAATGCGTTACCGTACTTCTTACGGACAGAATGTTCTTCATCATTCCGTTGAAGTGGCAAAGTTTTCCGGGGTGATGGCCGAGGAGCTGGGCCTTGATGCGGAATTTGCCCGCCGTGCGGGACTTCTTCACGATCTTGGAAAAGCAGTTGACAGGGAGATGGAAGGCACACATGTCGAGATAGGAGCAGCGCTTGCGAAAAAGTACGGTGAAAGCGCCAGGCTTCAAAACGCAATTATGAGTCATCACGGAGACGTAGAACCGGAGACAGCAGAGGCCGTACTTATTCAGGCCGCTGACGGTATATCGGCTTCACGGCCCGGAGCAAGAAGACAGCAGATAACCAATTATATAAAAAGAATGAGTTCAATTGAGGATATTGCTTCTTCTTTTGAGGGCGTCAAGGAGGCATACTGCCTGTCGGCAGGCCGGGAAATAAGGATAATAGTTCAGCCCGATAAAGTTAACGATCTGAAAGCCGCATCTCTGGCAAAGGAGTGTGCCAGAAAGATAGAGGAAAATATAGATTATCCCGGAGAAGTTAAGGTAACCGTTATAAGAAGCAGCAGGATGACGGAAGTGGCGAAATGAAAATACTTTTTATAGCTGATATTGTTGGTAAGCCGGGTCGCAGCGCGCTTGCCCAGTCCCTTCCTCTGCTGGTTCAGGAAAGACAAATTGATTTTGTCATTGCCAACGGAGAGAACGCCGCCGGAGGACTCGGCCTTACCCCTTCTATCATGGAAGAGATTATGGCATGCGGAGTAGATGTAATTACTTCGGGTAATCACATATGGAAAAGAACGGAAATCCTTGAGGCTGTTTCCCGTCCGGAATTGCTGAGGCCCGCCAACTATCCTCCGGAAGCGCCGGGGCGCGGATGGGGTGTGTTTGAGAAAAAATCTTTTAAGATTTCTGTTATAAACCTGCAGGGCAGGGTTTTTATGGAGCCGTCGGACTGTCCTTTCAAAATAGCTGATGCAATTATAGAAAAAGCAGTAAAGCATACGCCTGTAATTATTGTGGACATACATGCTGAAGCTACGTCCGAAAAACTGGCCCTCGCCAGGTACCTGGACGGCCGGATAAGCGCCGTAGTAGGAACCCATACCCATGTGCAAACCTCGGACGCCCGTATACTTGAAGGGGGTACCGCTTTTATAAGCGATGCCGGCATGACCGGTTCTCCTGACGGTATAATAGGTGTAGAAAAAGAAGAGATAATAAGAAAATTTATTACGGGCATGCCTTTCAGGTTTAAAGTCGCCAGGGGAAATGAAACGCTGGAAGGAGTAATTATAGATATAGAGCAGGAAACAGGCCGTGCTGTAAGCATAGAGCCTGTCAGGATAAATATAAAGGGAGAGTAAAAGTGTACAAAGTTATAGAGGGGAAAGAGCACGCTCTGAAAATAAGATATAAAATTAGGGAAAATATTGCCGGCATGCTTAACAGCGCCGGGCGCCCTCCTAAACTGGAAGTCATAATTGCCGGAAGCGATTCTGCAAGCCTTTATTACGCTTCGCTTATAAAAAACGCCGGGGCAAAAGAAGGAATTGAAGCTGCCGTGAATCACATGGAAAATCCTTCCGAAAACGATGTGCTGGAAACAATAGACAGGCTTAACAAAGACGATACCGTGGATGGCATTCTTATCCAACTTCCGCTTCCTCCTTCTTTAAATAAGGAAAAAATAATAAACCTAATAAATCCCTTAAAAGATATTGATGGCCAGCATCCTGTCAACCTGGGCCGGTTGGCGGCGGGCCAGGAGGGGCTTTTTCCCGCTACTGCCCGCGCTGTTCTGAAAATAATAAAACTTAATGGTATAGAAATAAGTGGAAAAAGAACAGTTGTTGTAGGCCGGTCAACCGCGGTCGGCTTGCCAGCGGCTATTATGCTTATCAGAGAGAATGCCGCTGTTTCGGTATGCCATTCAAAAACAACTCCTCTTGAGAAATTTACTTCGGAGGCGGAAATACTTATTGTTTCTGCCGGAAAGCCAGGGCTGATATCAGAAAGGCATGTAAAAAAAGGAGCCTGCGTCATTGATGTGGGAACAAATGAAGTTGAAGGTAAAATGGTAGGCGACGTTGATTTTGACAGTGTGATAAAAAAGGCTTCGGTATCTCCTGTCAAAGGCGGTGTGGGAGCTCTTACCATGGCATGTATACTGGAAAATACTTTTAATGCCTACAAAAAAAATATACACGGTAACAGAACTTAACAATAGGGCTAAAAATATTCTTGAAGAAAAATTTCCCTCATTATGGGTGCAGGGAGAGATATCCCGAATTACGCTGCATTCTTCCGGCCATATGTATTTTACCCTTAAGGATAGCTCCTGTGCGATTGATTCGGTTATGTTCAGGAGTTCTAATATTAAGCTGGGCTTCAGGCCCGAGCAGGGACTGGAAGTTCTTGTAAGAGGAAGACTAAGCCTCTTTGCTGCCCAGGGAAGGTATCAGCTTATTGTTGACGAAATGAAGAAAAAGGGCGCGGGCGAGCTTGAAGATAAGTTCCGTAAGTTAAAAGAAAAACTTTTTAAAGAAGGACTTTTTGACGAAGAGCATAAAAAAAAGATTCCTGCCGTACCCCGCCTTATAGGTATTGTTACTTCTCCGACCGGAGCGGCAGTAAGAGATATTCTCAATGTAATAAAGCGCAGGTTTGCAAATGTTGACATAATAATATTTCCGGCCCGTGTCCAGGGTGAGCTTGCATCAGGTGAAATTGTAAAAGGAATAGAAACGCTGAATGATAAATACCCGGAAATGGACGCTATGATAGTTGGGCGGGGAGGAGGAAGCATTGAAGACCTGTGGCCCTTTAACGAGGAGATTGTTGCAAGAGCAGTATTTAATTCAAAAATACCGATTATATCAGCAGTTGGTCATGAAATTGATTTTACCATATGCGATTTTGCTGCTGACATGCGGGCTCCTACTCCTTCGGCAGCTGCCGAACTGGTTGTGCAAAACAAGGAAGACCTTCTTCAGCGTATATCCCGTCTTCATCGCAGCATGATTGATTCCGTCAGAGGAAAAATAAGAATTGTTAATTCAGCCTGCCGAAGCGCGTTTGCATCGGCGGTACTGACCAGACCCTTCAGGATTATTGAAGATAGAGAACAACAGGCAGATTATCTGGCGGAAAAGCTGGAAACCGTTCTTAGGCACAGCATGGAAATAAGGAACCATACGCTTAATGCTTTGAAGGGATCCATTGACTCATTATCGCCCCGTCGCACCCTGGAAAGAGGTTACAGTATAACATATCTTATTCCCGGAAAAACGCCGGTAAAATATGCTTCTTCCGCCCGCCAGGGTGACAGGATAAAAACAATTTTAGCAACAGGAGTCCTCAGCAGCGAAATAACCGAAATAGAAAAGGAGAAATAAAAAGATAATGAATAAAAAAAATGAAAAAACATTTGAAGAGGCGCTTGAAGAGCTTGAAGAGATAGTAAAAAAACTGTCAGAAGGCGATATGTCGTTGGATGAATCAATAAAACTTTTTGAAAAAGGAATGAAACTGAAAAAATTCCTATCTGAAAAACTGTCCGCTGCAAAAAACCGGATTAAAATACTTGTTGAAGAAGATAACGGCTTCAATGAAGAGGACTTTGACGTTGAACAATAATTATTTTGAAGAACTCTACAGAAAAGAAAGAGAGTATGCAGATAATATTGTCAGAGAAAATTTGACATTTATCAGCGGGGAAATTCCTGAAAATCTGTTAAGAGCCATGGAATACTCTCTTTTCAGTGGCGGCAAAAGGGTCCGGCCCATACTTGTTAAATGGTCGGCAGAGCTTGGGAAACCCGCTCCCAAAATGCTTTCCCGTGCAATGGCGGCTGTCGAATTTGTTCACACCTATTCGCTTATACATGATGATTTGCCCTCAATGGATGATGATGATTTTAGAAGGGGTACAGCTTCCGTCCATAAAAAATTTTCCGAAGCTGTAGCAATCCTTGCCGGTGACGCCCTGCTTACCGAGGCTTTTTTCCTTCTCGGAGATTCCGGCAACAGCCGTATGGTGAAACTCCTTTCTGATAATAGCGGTGCAAGAGGCATGGTGGGAGGACAGGTCCTTGATATAGCTTCTCATCGCGCGGCCTCGGATTTTGCTTATATAAACGAACTTAAAACAGCCCGGCTTTTTAAAGCCTCGGCGGCAATTGGCGCTGTTGCAGGCGGGCTGGATGAAGATGGCGTTGACAAACTCTCCTGCTATGGTATAAATATCGGAAAGGCTTTTCAGCTAAGAGACGACATAATGGACAACGAAGCATCTGCTGAGAAAAAAGCTCTTGAAAAGGCTCTTGAGTTTATAGAGATTGCTAAAGAAACGGTTAAGGATTTCGAAAGAAACCGTAATCTTATTGAGCTTGCGGATTTTATAGTAAAAAGGGAAAAATGATACTGGAAAATATAAACACTCCAAAAGACTTTAAAAAATTTGATCCGGGAGAGCTGGATACTCTTGCCGAAGAGTTAAGAGAAGAAATAATAAGAGTCGTTTCATCTACGGGAGGCCATCTTGCGCCTAGCCTGGGAGTTGTAGAGCTTACGATAGCGCTTCACTATGTGCTCAATACTCCGGATGATAAGATAGTCTGGGACGTGGGACACCAGTGTTATGCTCATAAGCTTTTGACGGGCAGGCGTAAAGATTTTGAGGGATTAAGATGTATGGATGGAATATGCGGTTTTCCTTCCAGAAAGGAAAGCCCCTACGACTGTTTCGGAACCGGTCATTCATCCACTTCAATATCTGCAGCTCTTGGTTTTGCCTGCGCCAGAGATCTGAAAAAAGAAGACCGCCGTGTTGTAGCAGTAATAGGAGACGGTTCTATGACCGGTGGAATGGCTTTTGAAGCGCTGAATAACGCCGGACATCTCAAAAAGGATCTTTTTGTTATACTGAACGATAACGAGATGTTCATATCTAAAAAAGTGGGAGCTTTAGGCGAATACCTGACGCGCATAATGACATCGGAGCCTCTTCATAAAGTTGAAGAGAAAATTGAAAAAATACTCCGCAAAACTCCGCGAATAGGTTCTGAACTTTCAAGGTTTCTGCACCGGAGCAAGGCCATGCTGACTCCGGGTATGCTGTTTGAGGAAATGGGTTTTAATTATTTCGGCCCGGTTGACGGTCATGAAATGAAAACTCTGGTAGAAAATATTGAAAAAATATCTTCCATGGACGGCCCCCGCATACTCCATGTTATAACTAAAAAAGGAAAGGGTTACGCCCCGGCGGAGGAAAATCCCGAAAAATTTCACGGTACTAATAAATTTATAATTAAAAACGGAAAGCCGGTAAGCGAATCAAAACAGTCCAGTTATCAAGACATATTCGGAAAGGCTATAGTTAAAATGGCTTCTGAGAATGAAAAAATAATAGCCATAACAGCAGCGATGAAAAGCGGTACAGGGCTGGATGTTTTTGCTGAAAAATTTCCCCACAGGTATTTTGATGTCGGCATAGCCGAGCAGCATGCAGTCACATTTGCCGCAGCACTGGCTGCAGAAGGGCTCCGGCCTGTATGCGCAATATACTCGACTTTCCTGCAAAGAGCCTATGATCAGATAATTCACGATGTGGCTCTCCAGGGACTTGACGTTATATTTGCTGTTGACCGCGCCGGGCTTGTAGGCGAAGACGGACCTACTCATCACGGGATGTTCGATCTTTCATATCTATGTTCTGTTCCGGGTATGACAGTATGCGCTCCTTGCTGCTCAAAAGAACTTGAAGAAATGCTTAAAGCGGCTGTTAAGGGAGGTGGACCGGTTGCTATAAGGTATCCGCGGGGACGGGCTCACCAATGTCCGGATGGAAATGATGTTCCTGTGGAGCAAGGTAAAGGAGTTGTTTTAAAAAAGGGAAAAGATT
>PWMP01000038.1 GCA_003558145.1 Elusimicrobiota bacterium | reverse complement strand
TATAATATCCGACGACGGCATCGCTTTGTCCGCAGCCCGCTACATTAAGGCCTCGTCCGAAGGCATAAATCTTCCGCTCGGATTAGGCGGCAGGCACCTGGCGGGAGCCTCTATCTCAAAAGAAACCGGATGCGTTTCGGTAGTAGTTTCGGAAAGTTCCATAGTCCGGATAATAGATGACGGAGAAATTGTTTCAGAAATTATTCCTGAACTCTGGATGCTTAAGGATACAAGCCTTCATATGAAAGGGCCGCTCAAACACAGGACAAAAGATAACGTGAGGGTAGTAAGCAGGAAAATTTAGTGTACTTCGAAGACTTTGAGAAGGAAGTCTTTCTTGCCGTAAAAAGGCTGCCTGCCAAATACCGGAAAATTCTTGAAAAAGAAGGGATAACAGTGATACCCAGGGAAAAGGTTCCGCTTAAAATCAAGGAATCTTATCCCGGATCCCTTGTATTCGGCGTTTTTACCGGAACTTCGTTAAAGGACCGCAGTGTAAAATACGTCTACCCTGAACCGACAAGAATAGAAATTTATATGGAAAGTTTTGAAAAAGCCTACGGAAGAGATCTGTCAGACAGGGTTTGCGAAAGAATCTACAGGACCGTGATCCATGAAATCGCTCACTATTTCGGTTTTGACGAGGACGAGGTAAGAGCTCGCGGCTACTGATTTATCAATGGTGAGTTAACAGGTCTACCAGTAGCATCGCCAGTATCCCCAGAAGGAAAACCCCAAGAGAAATAAGACCTTTCTGAATTTTACCGCATCTGTGTATTTCAGGTATCAGGTCAGCGGCACCTATGTAGATAAAACCTCCCGCCGCAAAAGGAACTACGTAAACAGGGTTTAAGATGCCGGCGCTCAGGTATGCCGTAATTCCCCCTGCCACAATAATCAGAGAAACTGCAAAGTTAACCGTAAGCGCCTTCATCCTGTCCCATCCGCCATATACAAGTATACCATAGTTGCCCAGCTCCTGCGGAAGTTCATGCGCCGCCACTGCTATAGATGTGGTTATGCCCAGGGGAATATTTATGAGAAATGCAGCGCCTATAAGTATGCCGTCCACGAAATTATGTATGCCGTTTGCCACAAGTATCATTATTGAAAACGGCGTTTTAGTGTGCTCGGAAGGAGTCCGGTGACAGTGGTGCCAGTGAAGGTATTGTTCAAGTATGAAGAAAAACACAAATCCCGCCAGTATTATGAGCGGAGCGGCCGAACTATGACCATGCCCGTACGAGGTATCATGAAGCGCCGCCGGTATAAGATGAATAAAGGAGACTCCTATAAGAGTCCCTGCAGCAAAAGCAACCAGAAGGTTAAGCAGCTTTTTGAAGGCTTCCTCCTTAAGAGCAAAAGTGAATATGCCTATCCAGGCCAGTATTGCTATTAAAAATGTTGACCCTATAATCCAAAGCAGTTCTTTCATTTGGGGCCTCCCTTTCCGGTAAATCTTTCTGTCAGGTCGCATATATTCTATACGCGTACTACAGTTATGTCAAATCCTCGCCCTTGCAGGCGGACCTTCAATTAATTAAAATAAATAAAAATTAAAGGAGATACCAAAATGCAGTACATAATAATATTCATACTCCTGGTTCTGATAGGGATAGCCGTTGCATATTTCCTTGCTTCCGCGCCTAATAAAGAGACGCGTCTCAGAAACAAGTATGTATGCCTTTCAAGCCAGCCTCCGCATATCGCGGAAGAAACTCTTAAAGAAGAGATAAAACGGTTAAGAAAAAAGCATCCCGGCCGTGGAGCCAACTGGTACCTGGAAAAAATAGTCTACGATATGCAGAAGGACAGGTAAGTGGACTTCTGTCAACTTGTACAGCAGCGCTGCAGCTGCAGAAAATATTCATCTTCTCCCGTTGAAAGGGAAAAGTTGGACAAATGCCTTCAGGCAGCTCGCCTGTCACCTTCAGCCTGCAACGCCCAGCCTTGGCGTTTTATAGTTCTTGATGAAAAAGGGCCGAGAGAAAAACTGGCAGACGCGGCCTGCTCGGAAATATACCGTATGAGCAAATTTATAAAGTCCGCCCCCGTACTTATAACCGTTTGCGCTGACGTAAAAAGTTTCACTTCAAAAGCCGGATCGTTTGTAAGGAACACCAATTTTTACCTTATTGACATAGGAATAGCCTGTCAGAACCTTGTACTGCAGGCCACCGAAGAAGGACTGGGAAGCTGTTATATAGGCTGGTTCAGCTAAAAGAAAGTCAAAAAAGCACTGGGGCTGGGAAAGAAAATAAAGGTCCCCCTTCTGATATCAATGGGTTACCCGGAAAACCGGCATACAGAAAAAGACCCGATAAGGCGCCGGGCCGCTTCCGACAAAAGAAAAGCGCTGAAAGAAATAGTTAAATATAACCCCCCGTCAGAAAACTTTTAGCTTCCTTCCTTCTTAACTATCTTTGCCCAGGTATCTTTAAGGGATACTATCCGGTTGAATACAGGTTTGCCTTTTTTAGAGTCCTTTATGTCTGCAATGTAGTAGCCGTGCCTGAAAAACTGAACTCTTTTACCGGGTTCAATATCCTTAAGTGAACTTTCAGCCATACATTCTTTGTTAACAGCAAGGGAATCAGGATTGATGCAGAGGCGGAAATCTTCCGCTTCATCGGGATTCTCACGGGTGAAAAGCCTGTCGTACTGTCGTACTGTAATATTCACGGCGCCGGGGGCGCATATCCAGTGCAGTGTTCCGCTTACCTTTCTCCTGTCGGGAGTATCCCCGCCCCTTGATTCGGGGTCATAGGTGCAGCGCAGCTCTTTTATGCTTCCGCTGCTGTCTTTAACAACTTCATTGCATTTAATATAATAGGCGCTTTTCAGCCGGCTTTCCCTTCCGGGTGCCAGTCTGAAGAATTTTTTCGGCGGGGCTTCCATAAAGTCTTCTCTCTCTATATATATTTCCCTGCCGAATTTAAGTTCCCTTGTCCCGGAAGCCGAATCTTCAGGATTATTTTCAACCTCAAAATATTCGCTTTTATCTTCCGGATAATTAGTTATGATAATTTTCAGCGGATCAAGCACGGCAAACACCCTGTCAGCGGTTTTATTTAATTCTTCCCTGATACAGTGCTCCAGCAGCGCAGTGTCAACGGTACTGTTTGCCTTAGCTACTCCTATCCTGGAGGCAAAATCTCTTATGGAGGCGGCAGTATAGCCTCTTCTGCGAAGCCCCGATATAGTAGGCATTCTCGGGTCATCCCACCCTTCTACTTTCTTTTCGCTTACCAGGAGTCCCAGTTTTCTCTTGCTAAGCACATTGTACGAAATATTGAGCCGGGCAAACTCTATCTGCTGCGGATGGTGAAGTCCGAGTTCTTCAAGGAACCAGTCATAAAGCGGCCTGTGGTCTTCAAACTCCAGCGTACATATAGAATGGGTTATCTCCTCTATGGAGTCTTCCAGGCAATGGGCAAAATCATACATCGGATATATACACCACTCATTCCCCGTTCGCGGATGGGCCGTATGGAGTATCCGGTACATAACCGGGTCACGCATGTTTAAATTAGGAGAAGTCATCTCTATCTTTGCCCTAAGGACTTTTTCCCCGTCTTTAAACTCTCCGTTTTTCATTTTTTCAAAAAGCTCAAGATTTTCTTCAGTCCCACGATCCCTGAAAGGGCTTTTTTTCCCCGGTTCAGTAAAAGTTCCGCGAAATTCTTTTATCTTCTCCTGACTGAGATCATCAACATATGCCTTTCCTTTTTTTATCAGTTTGACTGCGCATTCATACATCCGGCCAAAATAATCCGAGGCATAGTATTCCCTGTCTTTCCAGTCAAAACCAAGCCATGAGACATCTTCCTTTATCGAGTCTATGTATTTCTGCTCTTCCTTTACGGGGTTGGTGTCGTCAAACCTCAGGTTGCATATTCCGGAGTATTGTTCCGCAATTCCAAAGTTAAGACATATGGACTTGGCGTGTCCTATATGCAGAAAACCGTTGGGTTCGGGCGGGAACCTGGTGGCAACCCTTCCATACCAGCGGCCGGTCCTGATGTCTTCATTTATTATATCTTTTATAAAATTTCCTGTACTCATTGACTGTTAATATACAAATTTACGCTCCTGTTTTCAAAGTAAGATTTTTCCGTTATAATAATTTTGTTATGGACATATTACTTTTAAGCATAGCTTTTTTTTCTATAAGTATGGTGGGAGTATCAACCGGAGGCCTGTCTCTTGTCACCGTTCCCCTGCTGATATTGGTCGGACTGACTCCTCACCAGGCCGTGGCTACAAATATGTTCGCTCTTATTTTTATGAGCCTCAGCGGAACGGCCGGATTCGCCTCAGAAGTAAAAAAAACACCTCTATCCCTGATCGCAAAACTTTCAGTACTTACCGCTATTGCTTCGTTTGCCGGAGCAGGGATTGTACTTGCAGTAGATGAAACTGTCCTCCGCAGCGTAATTGCTATCGTTGTCCTGGCAGTAACCGTACTGGTGTTCTTAAACAGGGGCCTCGGCCTTGCGGAAAGACCTGCAGCGCCGGGCCGCAAAACTGCAGGATGGATTGCTGTTTTTATACTGGGGATTTACGGCGGCTTTTTCAGCGGCGCCTATATAACAATACTTACATACATCTTTATACTTCTGTGGGGAATGAGCTTTATGAGAGCCGCAGGACTTACAAAAGTTCTGAATGTTTTTTCTTCGGCCGCTGCATGCGTATATTTCATCCATTCAGGCGCTGTAAACTTTACTTATGCCGCACCTTTGTCAGCAGCAATGTTTGCCGGAGGATATGTTGGAGCCAGGATTGCCGTATTAAAAGGCAACCTTTGGTTGAGAAACATATTCCTGACTGCTGCCGCGGCAATGAGCCTGCTGCTCCTTTCCGGACAGTTTTAAAGGGTTTAAAGTACTACGTGTTTTTGTTATAATTCATATATGCATTTAAATTCTATGAAATATTTCTCCGCAGCAGTTATTTTTTTCACTTTTTCCTGCTGCATCCGATACGCGGGCGCAGCTGCCTCAAGACCGCCGGAAATATCCGGCGAATCAGAAGTTGCTCTTTCGCAGGATGATGTTCAGCCCTCTCATCCAGGAGCCGAAAGAATGGTAGAAACACAGCTGAAAAACCGCGGTATAAACAATCCCGCTGTTCTCAACGCTATGCTGCAGGTGCCCAGACACCGCCTCGTGCCGGAGCGAATGGTTTCTTCTGCATACCAAGACAGGCCTCTTCCCATTGGATGGGGACAGACAATATCCCAGCCTTATATAGTTGCCTATATGACCGAAATCGTTAACCCTCAGCCGCACCACAGGGCGCTGGAAATAGGAACCGGCTCAGGATACCAGGCAGCGGTGCTCTCCGAAATAGTAGAAAAAGTTTATACTATTGAAATAATTGAACCGTTGGGAACCAGGGCAAAAAATGACCTTAAAGAACTTGAATACGAAAATATTGAAGTAAAACTTGCCGACGGATACTGGGGCTGGGAGGAAAAAGCCCCTTTTGACTGCATAGTAGTTACCGCCGCGGCTGAGTATATACCTCCGCCGCTAGTCCGTCAGCTTGCCGACGGCGGAAAAATGATAATACCGGTTGGGCACCCTTACCAGACTCAGTACCTTGTTATGGTAGAAAAAAACGGCGAGGAAATAACCACGCGCCGCCTTATGCCGGTAAGATTTGTGCCGTTTACCCGCAACGAATAAATTTTTAATGAAAAGGCGCCTATACCTGACAGTCGCCCTGCTTTCGGCAGCCCTTATATCCTACCAGGTAATTTTAATGCATGTCCTTTCAATAGTGCAGTGGCACCATTTCGCCTATATGATTATTTCAGCCGCAATGCTCGGGTTCGGGGCAAGCGGCACTATTCTTGCGCTATTTCGGGGAAAAAAACTTTTTCAATCCTCCTCAACCGTTTTTATTCTTCTTATTCTGACAAGCGCGGGCATTCTGATTTCACCGCTTTTGACAGCAGTGCCGCAGCTCAGCTTCGACAGTTACCTTGTCCTGAGCCAGATATCGCACATGCTCGGGCTTGCCCTAAGTTATGGAGTATTTTTTATTCCGTTTCTTACTGGAGCCCTAGTAATGGCAATTCTTTTTACCCGGCATACCGAATCCACGGCTAAACTTTATTTCTCAAATCTACTGGGCTCCGCCGCAGGAGCAGTTCTTCCCCTTGTAATGATAAGACATGCCGCTCCCGAAAGCCTTATTCCGCTGGCAGCGCTTATTCCGCTGGCAGGCGCTGTTTTCGCATTCCCTGAAAAAAGAAAAAAGCTAAATTACGCTATTCTGTACATAACTGCAGCACTGTCCGTAATTGTCGCCATTATACCGCCGTCATTTCATCTGTCCCAGTACAAGGACATAAGCTACGCCATGAATCAGCCGGACGCAAAAATAAGAGGTGTAAGTCTAAGTGTACACGGGCTGATTCAATATGCAGAAACCCCTGCAAGCAGGTTCGCTCCCGGACTCAGCCTGGCTTACGAAGGAGAGATACCGGTGTCCGACACCATATTCCTTAACGGCAACACGCTGGGTCCGGTTTTTAATTCCGGAAAAGATTATTCCATACTTTCTAATACACCCAAGGCAATTCCGTTCAGGGTTGCCGCCATAGACAGTGTTCTATCTCTTGAGGCCGGAACTTTTTATAGCGCATTCTACGCAGATTATGAGGGAGCCGACCGCATAACTGCGGCGGATCCGACTGCAGAAAAAACTGCCCGGCTCATACAAAAGCACGCTGAACTGGATACTTCCGCCTTTACTATTAAAGCGGTTGATTCCAGGACATTTCTTTTCACAACGGATGAAAAATATGATCTTATATACCTTCCAGCCGCCAATACTTTCCGCGGAACGGCGGGTTTATATGCCCTCAGGGAAAAATACATCTTGACGCTTGAGTCTCTGGACAGAATGATGGATCTGCTTTCGGATGACGGCATTCTTTACGTACCGGCATGGACAGACTATCCCTACAGGACATCTCTCAAACTGCTGGCTTCACTTTCGCGCACTCTTGAAAAAAGGGGAATGTATCCGGATGCCCATATAGCAGCCGTGAGGGACTGGAACATGATTCATTTCATAGTTTCGGCTTCACCATTCACGGACACACAGAAAAAAATAATAGGTGACTTCTGCAGGGAGAACCTTTTTGACATAGCCATACCCGAAGACATTCAAACAAATTTTTACCATTCTCTTCCCGATGATAACTATTTAAACTATATTAATCACATACTTTCACCCAAAAGGGAAGAGTTTTACCGGGATTACAAATTCAATATAAGGCCCGCCACGGACAATAAGCCGTTTTTTCTGAACTTCCTGACATTAAGAAGCGCGCGGCATATAATAAAAGAGGGATCCTTCAGGGATTTTTCTTTCATGGAGTTGGGCTATCTCATACTTGTCTTCACTCTGATACAGGTTTCCATAGCCGCCTTCATCCTTATAATTCTACCCCTTTTCAAGCTTAAAAAGAAGCTTACAAATAAGCTTTTCTCTGCTGCCTACTTCAGCTGTCTGGGTCTTGGATTTATATTCATGGAGATGGTTTTCATACAGAAATTCACATTCTATTTTGGCAGTCCTGTATATTCTGCCTCCTTTGTAATTGCTTTTATGCTTTTCTCGGCCGGTATAGGAAGCCGGCTGTCCACCCGTCTTCAGACAACTCCCTCAAACATTGCAAAGGTATGCATTGCGGTTGCCGCGCTGGCAATTACTTATTCATTAGCGCTTGACAGTATATTCTACTCCACGGTGGGTCTTGATACGGTACTTAAAGTATTTATCGCTTTCGCGCTTATTCTGCCGGCAGGATTTTTAATGGGAATGCCGTTCCCTATGGCCCTGAGCCATGTTGGAAGGAAAAATCCATACAACGTTCCATGGTGCTGGGGTATAGACGGCTGTTTTTCAGTAATAGCGGCAACACTTGCTTCCGTTATTTCACTTAATACCGGATTTACAGCGGTAATGATAGCCGTATCGCTGCTGTACCTGACAGCGGCTCTATCCACAGTCTCCCTTGATTAACCAAACCTCCCCGAAACCATCAGCAGTCCTATAACAACAAAAACCGTACCTCCACCAATTCTTACGGCTTGCGGCGGAAGATACCTGCTTATATAGGCACCTAATGTTACGCTGACGGCTGTCACTATCATCAACGCTG
>PWMP01000155.1 GCA_003558145.1 Elusimicrobiota bacterium | reverse complement strand
TCCGGGCATATTCCCTGAGTTCCCTCAGTTGTGAATCTATTGAAAGAACCTGTCTGTCCTCTGCATCACTTGATTTACGGGCATATAAGAAATATTTCATCACACTTTCAATTTATTTAATATCTTCAATGCTTCATTAACCGGTTTTAATTCCTTCTCCAACTGTTTTCTTTCGGCAATCTGCTCTTTTAATGCTTTCGGTGCAGATTTTCCGAGATACTCATTAACGATCTTTCCCTTATTGCGGTACAGCAGGTAATAATACGGTTTATTACTGATTACTTTCTTTTGTATAGTCCCGCGAGGTAATTTTGAAATTTCTTCTTTAAGGCGTTCTTTTTCTTTTGAGTAATAAACTTTCTGCTTTTTAATTTCTTTTATAATTCCCTGTAAATCTTGCATATTCCTCCAAAACTAATTATACTACATTTACAGATATATATATAAGTAAGTAATCTGTCAAGGGAAGGGGGTGCATGATGAAAGAATTGATTCCGGTAGAGGTCATAGAAAAAAAGATTTTCCTTATCCGCGGACAGAAGGTAATGATTGACAGAGACATAGCGGAAATGTACGGTGTTGAAACAAAAAGGCTTAATGAGCAGGTGCGCCGCAACATCAAGAGATTTCCAGAAGATTTTATGTTTCAGCTTTCCAATGAAGAGTTTGAAAATTGGAAGTCGCAAATTGCGACCTCCAATTCTGATAAGATGGGATTAAGACGAAGACCATACGCTTTTACTGAAAACGGAGTTGCTATGCTCTCGAGTGTCCTGACAAGCGATCGTGCTATAGAGGTGAACATTCAGATAATGAGGACTTTTACCAGGTTAAAGACTCTCGCTCTGGAGAACAATGAGTTGAAAGCCATTATTAGCAAAATTGAAAACAAATTGAATTCACACGAGTCTCATATTCTTGATAATAAAAAAGTAATTAAAGAAATAATTGGAACGCTAAATAAACTTCTCACTGATAAAAGTAAAACAGGGAGGAAGATAGGTTTTTAAAAGCAGGTACTAAAATAATCCGCAGGATTAGTAGTCACCGAACGGTGACGACTTTGTTTTGCGGGATAAGAAAATAGTTTTTTCTTTTCAGGAGCCGTTTGAATTTATTTCTCCAGGAAATACTTCAGACGATATTTTTTTCGGATAAAGTGTTTCTCTTATCTTTTTTATGTCTCCGAAACATGTAATTTTATCACCGCTGTTTATAATAGTGTCTGAAGGGGGGCTGTAAATGTTTCCCCCTTCCTTCTCAACAGACAGAACAGTAATACCCTTTTCTCCAAGAGAGGAGTCTCTAATACTCTTATTGATTAAAGGGTTTCCTTCTTTCACGTCTGCCTTTACTATTTCGTATCCCTCTCCTATAGAGGCAAGATTAATGAATTTCTCCTTTTTTATTATTTTTTTCCTGAGCATGGTATTTTTCAAAAAGTATGTCAGACTAACTTTAACTTTTTCGCTCCTGAAGATTTTAACTATTACATAAGTTAAAAAAAGAATAAGGATAAGGTTCATAAGGGGGTAGATCGAGGCGGGGACCACAGTTTTTAAGTACGGAATCTCTATGCGGCCGGCAACGGGCCTGATGGAATTGGCAAAGGTTGCAATAAGAGCAACTAGTCCCACATTCCCCGATATCATAAGAAAAGAGGCTATTTTTCTTCTTTGAGGATTGGAAACTATCAGCTCGGCCTCTTTTGTTGTAAAGCCGGTTCCGGTAAAACAGGAAAGCGACTGGAATTTCGAAGACTGCCAGTCCATCCCGGTAAGGTGAAAAGCCACCGCGCCTACCCGAACCGCCAGGAAAGAAACCGCAAGCATAACTGCAAACAAAAAAACGCTCATAAAGAATTACCCCCTGATTTTCAAATCCACTTTTTTTTCCTGAAAAACCACAGCATACCAATCCCGACAGCAAACATTATCCCTAAAACAACAAAATAACTTGCCTTCCACACAAGCTCCGGCATATACTCAAAGTTCATACCGTAGACACCGGCTACAAATGTAAGAGGAATGAATATGGTGGCTATTATAGTAAGTACCTTCATAATCTCGTTAGTTTTGTTACCCAGGCTGGACATATAAAGGTCAACCATGCCCGAAAGCATATCACGGAAAGTTTCTATTGTATCAGCTACCTGAATCGTATGATTATATACATCCCTGAGATAGAGCGCTGTTGATTTTTTTATGATATCCGATTCGGATCTTTCAATATTACTTATCACTTCACGCAGGGGCCAGACGGCTTTGCGGAGAAATATCATCTCTCTTTTCATCTTATGTATAAGCTGCAGGACTTCTATGGAAGGGTTAGACAGAAGCTGGAGCTCAATTGTATCTATTTTCTCTCCAAAATGTTCGGGTATGACAAAATAATTATCAACAATAGCGTCAACAAGGGCGTATAAGAGGTAATCCGCACCCATTTTTCTTATGCGGCCCTTGCCGCTGCGGATTCTGTTTCTGACCGGATCAAATACGTCTCCCTTTCTTTCCTGGAAAGAGATTACATATTTTTTCCCTACAATTAAACTGACCTGTTCGAATTTAATTTCATCACCGCCGCCTTCCATATAAATCATTTTAAGGGTAATATACAGGTACTCCCCGTAATCATCTATCTTAGCCCTCTGGTCCCGGTGTAAAATATCCTCCTGGAGCAATGGGTGGAGGTTGAAAAGCCGGCCCGCCTCTTCAATAACGGAAGTGTCGTGAATTCCGTGAATATTGATCCAGGTGACCGAGTCACTGCCCGCAGAATCCGTCCCTTCCTCGATGCGGGTCAGCTCTTTTTCCGTAACCTCCGAAGGGGTGTAATCAATCATTTCTATTGTTACAGGACCTTCAGCTTCTACGCCGGAACTGATAAGAGTTCCCGGAGCCATTCCCGCTCTCTCGGAAATCCTGCCAAACTTATGCTTCATTTTCATCTTACCTCCAGATTATGTAACTTTAAAAAACTGCAATTTAGTTATATTTTATCTGAAGCTGCTTATAAGTCAATAACAAGAGAAAACACTTTTAAAAAGAGGGCCTGAATTTATTGTAAAAACAAAGAGTCTCATATTCTTGACAAGGCCTGTTTTATTTATTATGCTTCGTCATTATGCGAAATAAACAATTAAAAAACATGGAAATCACTGTAAAAACAGCCAAGTCCCTGGCAGACTCCAGCCGCATGCGTATTGTAGCGGCTCTTATGCACAGCAGGGAATTGTGCGTGTGCCAGCTGACCGAATTGCTCTCGTTTGCCATATCCACGGTTTCCCGTCACATAAGCCTTCTGCAGGATGCGGGGCTCCTTAAGTCCCGCAAAGAGGGCAGGTGGGTCTATTACAGGCTTTCGGAGGAGATTCCTTCTTCACTCAAAAGCTGGCTGGAAAAAGAGGTTTTTGAAAGCAGCCGGGCCCAATCCGACCGCAGGAAACTGGATAAAATACTTTTCAAGGACCCCGCAGAGCTGTGCTGTAATCTAAAAGAGAAAAAATGACTGAAAAAGAAAAAATAAAGGTTCTGTTCCTGTGTACCGGCAACTCCTGCAGGAGCCAGATGGCTGAAGGCTGGGCAAAACACCTTAAATCAGACCGCATAGAGGCCTGGTCAGCCGGTATTGAAACTCACGGCCTCAACCCCAACGCGGTGAAGGTTATGGACGAGGCCGGAGTTGATATTTCTTCTCACAGCTCAAAAAAGGTCACGGAGCTTATGGACATTGACTTTGATTACGTGGTGACCGTATGCGGGCACGCAAACGAGACCTGTCCTGTTTTTCCGGGAAAAGCAAAGGTGGTGCATAAAGGGTTTGGAGACCCGCCTCTTCTGGCAAAAGACGCAAAGACCCGGGAAGAAGAGCTCTCACACTACCGCCGCATTCGGGACGAGATAAAAGCGTTCGTGGAGCAATTGCCCGAAGAGCTTGAGAAAGGAGATGAATAATATGAGCAGGGAAAAATATGATATAAGTTTTTTTGAAAGGTACCTGACAGTCTGGGTTATAGTTGGCATAGTTGCGGGTATAACGCTGGGCACCGTTTTTTCCGGCGCGGCGGATTTTCTGAGTTCGCTTTCCGTTGAGGGGGTAAATCTGCCCATAGCCATTCTGTTATTCGGTATGATGTACCCGATAATGGTGCAGATTGACTTCAGCGAGGTAAAAAACGCCGTTAAGGCTCCCAAGCCGGTACTTCTGACTCTCATAATTAACTGGGGGATAAAGCCCTTTAGCATGTTTTTCTTTGCCTGGCTTTTTATGCGCGTTATATTCGCCCCTCTGCTTCCTCACGGATTGGCGGGGGAGTACCTTGCCGGGATGATACTGCTGGGCATAGCCCCCTGTACGGCAATGGTGCTGGTATGGAGTTATCTTGCCAAGGGTTTTATGGGCCTGACCCTGGTGTTGGTGGCCATAAACTCCCTGACCATGCTGGTCCTTTACGCCCCGCTTGGAAATTTTCTGCTGGGCGTGGCGGATATGCCAATACCCTTTATGACCATATTCCTGAGCATTATGCTTTACGTGGGAGTTTCCCTTGTTGCCGGCTACATTTCCCGTATCACGCTTATAAAGAAAAAGGGGAAAGAGTGGTACGAGTCGGTATTCTTGAAGGATATGGGAACCATTTCAAAGGTCAGCCTTCTGGCCACTCTTGTCTACCTTTTCATGCTCCAGGGCGGGGTTATACTTGCCGCTCCATTTGTAGTCGTACTTATAGCTGTGCCTCTTAGCATACAAACCCTGTTTATCTTTGGTTTGGGCTACAGGGCGGCTAAAATAATAGGGCTAAAATACGAAGAGGCCGCTCCCGCTGCTATGATAGGGGCCTCCAACCACTTTGAGGTGGCCATAGCAACGGCAGTTACCGTATTCGGGCTGCAGTCGGGAGCCGCGCTGGCTACTGTCGTAGGAGTGCTAATAGAAGTGCCGGTGATGCTTTTTCTTGTGAGGGTATGCCTGGGTTCAAAAGAAAAGTTTTCGTGCCGTTTTCCGGCTGTTGGAAAAAAGGAGTGTTAAATATGGAAAACAAAAATAAAAAGAAAGAAAAGAAAAAAGAAGGCAGAAAAAATATTTTTTCATCAGTAATTGAAAAAATTGACAAAAAACTAAAAGAAAAATCCCGGCAGCAGCCCTGCTGCGGCCCCGGGGATGACAATAAAGGCGGACCTTCTTGCTGCTCAGGCTAAGCAATCTACTTGTATTTGACCTTTTCGGTTTTCAGGAAGGCTCCCGCCTTGGCGAAGCTTTAAGCTTTTTTATTTATGACAGCGTAAAAATACTTTTTCTTCTTGTTGCGGTCATATTTATAATAGGAGTGCTCCGCTCGTACCTGCCCAGACGAAAACTGAAAGCGTGGATGAGCAGGGCAAGCCTGAAGGCATACCTTTTTGCCGCTTTTTTCGGGGCGCTGACTCCTTTCTGTTCCTGTTCTTCCATACCGATATTCTTCGGCTTCATCGCCGCGGGCATACCGCTGGGAGTGGTCTTCACCTTTCTTATAGTCTCTCCCCTTATCAACCAGTTCCTTGTAGTTATTATGGCCGCCACCTTCGGCTTGAGGATTTCACTCTTTTACGTGCTAAGCGGTATGTTGATCGGCATAGCGGCCGGAGTGGTCCTGGGCAGGATGAATATCGAAAAATATATAGTCGCGGACCTGTTTAATGATGAAAACAACAACGGCCCGGTATTCCCGGACTTTAAAAGCAGGCTGAAATACGGCCTTAATGAAGCGTCTTCTATTACCGGGAAAATCTGGTACTGGGTGGTGGCCGGAGTGGCCGCCGGAGCCCTTATACACAATTACGTTCCCCAACAGGCCGTAGAGACGGTAATAAGCAGGGCCGGTATCTTTGGCGTTCCCATTGCCGTAATAATGGGGGTTCCGATGTACGGCAGCTGCGCGGCAATAGTGCCTATAGCAGTGGTATTATTCCAGAAAGGCGTTCCCCTGGGTACGGCTATTAGTTTTATGATGGCTATAGCCGCCTTAAGCCTGCCCGCTGCGATAATGCTGCGCCGGGCCATTGAAACCCGGCTGATTATAATTTTCTTTGCGGTTACAACCGCGGCTATAATCTTTACAGGCTACCTGTTTAATATACTGCAGATGTTCCTGCAGTAAATAAAACTCTACCTGAGAAAAATAAGGCCCAGCGCTCCAGCAAGCAGGCAGTAGTATCCGAACCAGTGAAGCTTTTTGGCCAGTATCACCTTCAGCAGTATTTTTATGGCAATATAGCCGGCTATAAAGGATATGACTATTCCGGCAGCAAGCAGTAATATGGAAGAATCCAGTTCCCTTATTCCCCTTGCCTCGTAGAGCGTGGCCCCGGCAACGGCGGGGATGCTCATCAAAAAGGAAAAGCGGGCCGCCGCCTCCCTGTCCATTTTAAGCAGTATCCCCGTGGTTATGGTAGTGCCCGAACGGGATATTCCGGGCAGCATTGATATTGCCTGGCTAAGCCCTATGATGATAGCCCTCAGGGGACCCGTGTCAGGAAGTTTTATCTGCCCCCCGTCAAAAAAACGGTTCACCGTAAGGTAAACACCGTTAATTATAAGAAATATATAAGCAAAAGACGCATTGGCAAAAAAGGCCGCTATATTACCATAAAAAGCCAGCCCCGCAACCCCCGCCGGGATACTGGCAAGCAGCACCATCCACGCCAGCTGCCCGTAAGGGTGTTTCTTTCCCAGCCCCAGAGAGCCGAAAAAACCCTTAATAAGCCCCATAATATCCTCGCGGAATATAACTATGACTGCAAGAAGAGTGCCAAAGTGAAGCATAACCTCAAGCGTTACCCCCGGCTCCTTAAGCTCCATCAGGGCCTGTACTATAACCAGGTGCCCGGAACTTGAAACAGGTATAAACTCCGTTACCCCCTGCACTGCGGCAAGTATAAACATCTGTATGAAATTCATAATAATCTATCCTTTCTTTATTTTTGGTTATTATAAAAAACCCGTGATTTTTATACAAGCGGGGCTGCGGTCTCTTTAAATTGTTCATTATCATAAAGCAAACTCTCTGTATATATAGTTGACATTATTTTATGGTTGATATATATCATTAATAAAGATAAATAAGTTATAAAATAAAAAGGCATACGTTTTCTTATGATAAAAAAGATAATAGTTAATGACTTGATGCAGACTGGTTATGAATACACTCTTTCCGAGCCGCCCGGAAAAATTTTTTCACCTGAATTCAAGCCGGAACTGACACCTTTCCAAATGTTAAAACTCGGTGTTTTTGGCGGCAAATATATGACAGACTGCAGGGATGAGTTTCCAAAGTCCTGGTTTAAGAATGCCAGGTTATGCCGCGAGAGGCATGATCCAAAGCTTAACTTCTTCAAGGTCAATGCTTCCCAGCCGTTATCGTATTGGCGAAAGAAAGGCTGGATCTATTGGGAAGATCCTCGCGGATGGTTCCAGTGGTATTGCAGGTACTACATGGGCAGAAGGTGTCCCGATGACGAGAGACAGAGAAAAAGATGGAAAGCTATAAAACGTCATACGGCACAGATTAAAAAGAACTGTTCCCCGGGTGACTTTTCGTGTCGTCCAAAGCAGAGACAGGTCCTTCTTCACTGGGCATATGACAGTAGAAAGTTATAGCTTCTGAAACAGTCCTTTAGAATTTTTGCTGAGGGTATATGAAAACTGCTCAAAGCGGATATTATTATATTTGTGGAGACAATGGAGTGAAAAATTCCTGCAAACTCTATTTGCTGGCGTATGAATTGGCGGTTGTGAAAAATGAATTCCCGCTGATTCACTGACCCGGACTGTCAGTATCGGTTGAAAGTAACTGATTGATAAAAACTAAAACATTTGATAATATAGTCTCAGATTTTAAATTATGTTGAAGATACTTTTCGTTTACAGAAAAAAACCTTCAACAGCTAAAATACATTCTGGGAAATAACTATCAAATATTAAAACAGTGTTTTTTCCGGATGGGCATATAAGGAATATTTAATGAAAGAGCTTAGATTTGGCGCTTTAAAGGCCGCTATCCCTATCGTACAGGGAGGGATGGGTGTCAGCGTTTCCATGGCGGGGCTGGCTTCGGCAGTTGCAAGAGAAGGCGGGATAGGTGTTATATCGGCAACCGGTATCGGGATGTGTGAAAAAGATTTCTTTTCCGATTTTGCGGCTGCAAACAGTAGGGTTCTGAGAAAAGAGATCCGAAAAGCCAGAGAC
>PWMP01000078.1 GCA_003558145.1 Elusimicrobiota bacterium | reverse complement strand
TGTACCTTTCTTATGAAATATCTTATCATCCTTTCGGTGGTATCAAAATCTGCTATAACTCCGTTACGTAAAGGCCGCACTGCGGTTATATTTGCAGGAGTTCTTCCAAGCATACGCTTAGCATCAATTCCTACAGCCATTATCTCACCTGTATCACGGTTGGTAGCAACTACAGACGGTTCTCTTAAAACTATCCCCCTGCCTTTTACATATACAAGGACATTGGCAGTGCCAAGATCAATTCCCATATCGTTTGAAAACAGTCCGTATAAAAAATTAAACATTTATTATTTCAAGTATACACTGCTGACGACCGTCACCTTTTCTGGTTTCAGTACGCAGCAGCCGTGTATATCCTCCCCGCCTATCGGCGTTGACCGGCCCAAGTTCGGTAAACAGAATCCTGACCCCCTCTTTGGGCAGGTATCTTGCTGCATATCTTCTTCTGCTTACAGTGTCCTTGCGGGCACGGCTTATCAAACGCTCAACTCTGCTCTTTACCTTCTTGGCCCTGGGAACAGAAGTATTTATTCTTTTATTGAGTATAAGCTGGTAGGATAAGTTTCTTATATTATGTTTTTGCTTTGTATTCACTCTTCTTCCTCTTTAACTTTAAGCTGCAGCTGAGTTTCCCTTTCAGTGTTAAATTTATCCATTTTTTCATCCAGTTCCTGCAAATACTTATCTCCGAGTCCGGGTATCTCGCTGATTTCATCCCTGGTCTTTGCAAGTAAATCTCCTATTGTTTTAATCTGGATTTCGCCGACAAGAAGGTTTTCCAGTCTGGTACTTAACTTTAATTCCTGAATCGGAAGTTCAAGTATTTTTTCCTTTTTTGCCTCCAGCACAGCATCCGTATCACCTAATTCGACCTTAATTTCCGGTACATCAAAAGCCTCAGTTGTCTGCTGCAGAATTTGAGAGGCATAGGCCACTGCTACCGGAGGAGTGACGCTTCCGTCGCTCCATACCTCAAGTATGAGCCGGTCATAATCCATTGCCTGCCCTACACGGGCAATATCAACATCATAATTAACCTTTTTTATGGGAGAAAATGACGCGTCAAGCGGAATTTCGTCTACTTGGGTCTGCTCCCGCTGTTTTTCTGTCACAGGGCGGTATCCCCGTCCCTGTTCGACTGTAGCTTCAATATGTAAATTCGAATTGTCGCTAAGCGTCGCTATGTGAGTATCGGGATTCATAAGTTTCATCGATTCAGTCAGCTTAAAATCAGATCCTTTCAGTTCTCCTTCACCCGACGCTTCAATAGTTATGAGTTGCGGTTCATCCGTAAAAACCTTAAATCTTAATTGTTTAAGATTGAATATCATTTCCATAACGTCTTCCTTGACTCCGTCAACGGAAGCATACTCGTGAGGTACCCCTTCTATTTTAACGGAAGTTATAACCGAACCCATTAAAGAGGACAAAAGAATTCTTCTTAAAGAATTTCCTATCGTGTGGGCATAACCTTTTTCAAACGGTTCACCTGAGAGTTTACCGTAACTGTCATTTAATTCCAGCCATTTTATCTTTGTGGGAAGTTGAAAATCCCTGAATTTCATCGAAGTCCTCCTCTTTTTAATTTTACCTGTTTTTCTTATTAACCGGTAAATTACTTACTATATAGCTCAACTATAAGGTTTTCGCTTATATCTCCTCCGCAGAGAGTAATCTCCTCTCTTGTCGGAATTCTTAAAATTTCACCGCTTCTGGCAGCAGTATCGACTTTGAACCATTCGGGCTGCGGCATTTTTTCGGATTCTTCAATAGCATCTTTAACCGATTCCATATCCGAGCTTTTGGCTTTAATAGAAATCACATCTCCCGTCCGAACCACATAGGAAGAAATATTACAAGTCTTCGAATTAACGTGAACATGCCCGTGGTTTATAATCTGCCTGGATTCTTTTATGGAAAGACTGAAACCCATCAGGCGCAGAACATTGTCAAGACGCGTTTCCAGTAAAATGAGAAGGTTGGCACCAGTAGGGCCCGGCTGTTTTTCAGAAATTACAAAAAACTTTCTGATGTGTTTCTCTGTCATCTGGGCAGCTCTTTTGACTTTCTGTTTTTCCCTAAGCTGTAAGCCGTATCCTGATTTTCTGTATCTGCCGGAGCTTCCGTGCTGACCGGGAGGATATTCTCTTTTCTCCAGCGCACATTTTGCGGTAGCGCATCTTTTCCCTTTAAGAAAAAGTTTTTCTCCTTCCCTGCGGCATAATTTGCAAACCGGTCCTCTGTAAACTGCACACATAAACTTATACCCTCCTGGGACGCGGTGAACGGCAACCGTTGTGCGGCACCGGCGTTATATCCTGCAGTGAATTAATTTTAAGCCCTGACGTTTCCAGGATCCTTACGGCTGTTTCTCTTGAAGAACCGGGGCCTTTTATTTTAACATCCACTTCCCTGAGTCCGTTTTCCTTGATAGCTTTAGCCGCTGCCTGCTCGGCAGCAAGTCCTCCGGCATAAGCCGTACCTTTCTTAGATCCTTTCATTCCGGAAGTGCCGGCTGACGCCCATGTGAGAACGTTTCCTTCCATATCAGTAACCGATACTACCGTATTATTAAAGGTACTCTTTATATAAACTATACCTTTGCTTACTTTTCTTTTTTTCTTTTTCGTTTTTTTCTTTATTTGTGTTTTTTTTGCCATTGTTAAACTTTCCGTTTCTTCTTAATAGGACGTCCGCGTCCTTTTCTCGTCTTAGCATTGGTCCGTGACCTCTGCCCTCTTACAGGAAGTCCCCTACGGTGACGCAGCCCCCTGTAGGAGCCTATGGATTTTAGTCGACGTATATCATCTCTTATTTTTCTCTGCAGCTCACCTTCTATCTTATATTCCTGTACGGCCCGCTGCAGCGAATTTACTTCCTCTTCCGTAAGTTCTTTAGTTCTTTTTTCAGGATCTATTTTTGATTTTTTAAGAACTTCTGAAGCACGCGCCGGCCCAATGCCGTATATATAGGTCAATGCCACTTTTATTTTCTTTTCTTTATCTAAATTTATTCCGGCAATTCTTGCCATTTCTTATCCTCCTTGGGCTCTATCCCTGGCGCTGCTTATGCCTGGGGTCAGAACATATCACTCTTACTACCCCTTTTCTTCTTATAACCTTACAATTCGGGCATATAGGTTTAACTGAAGCTCGAACTTTCATTTTTATCCTCCCTAAATCTTTTTATCCAGGCGGTAGTTTATTCTACCGCGGCTCGGATCGTTTTTTGATATTTCAACCCTCACTCTGTCACCCGGAAGAATTCTAATATAATTTACTCTCATCTTGCCGGATATATGAGCGAGAACATCACTGCCTATATCAAGTTTCACCTTGAACATAGTGTTAGGCAACGATTCAACAACCACTCCTTCAACTTCCAATTTGTCATCATTTTTTTTATTCATAAAAATTACCCTGCAAATCAGTAATTTTTTTCGGACCTGATTTTGTAACGGCAACCGTATTTTCAAAATGACAGGACATAGTCCCGTCACATGTTCTTACCGTCCAGGCATCTTTATCTGTTTTTATTTCGCATCCACCTTCATTAAGCATGGGCTCTAGTGCAAATACCATACCCGGCTGTAAAACCGGACCTGAGCCTTTTTTGCCGTAATTAGGCACCTGCGGGTGTTCGTGAAGTTTTTTTCCTATTCCGTGCCCCACAAGGTCACGAACCACACTATATCCGGCTTTCTCAGCTACTTTCTGAATACTATACGAAATATCAGAAAGCCGGTTTCCCGGCTTCAACTGGGAAGCCCCCGCTTCAAGAGAGCACCTAGTTGTGTCAATAAGGTCTTTTGCTTTTGAATTTATACGGCCTATTCCAACAGTAAAGGCCATATCGGTATAAAAACCTTCCAGCACTCCACCCAGATCCACGCTAACAATATCCCCGTTTTTTATTTTCTTTTTTTTTGACGGGAGCCCGTGTACAATCTCATCATTGATTGAAATACAAATTCTTCCTTTAAAAGGAGGAATACCGTAATTAAGGAAAGCCGGTTCCAGACCGCAATCCCTAAAAAGATCAGCCGCGAACAGATCAAGTTCATAAGTCGTCATATCATGCATAATACTGTCTTTAAGCCGGGCAGCTATACCGGACAGCATACGGCCGCACCGCCTCATTATTGCAATTTCGCGGGAACTTTTTATTTCAATCAATTAATTTCAAAGATCCAGAGCGCCGATTATATTCTTAAATATATCCTCTATAGATCCTTCGGCGGCTATTTCTCTGAGAATGCCCTGCCGATCATAGTATTCAATCAGAGGTTTTGTCTGCTTAAGATAATTTTTTATCCGCTCTTTTACTGTGTCTTCTTTATCATCGGCCCTCTGTACAATTTTTCCGCCGCATAGAGGACATTCATCTGTAATATCTCCATCAAGATACACATTAAATTGTTTTTTACAGCCCACACACTGGCGCCGTCCGCGAAGCCTTTTAACTGCTTCCTGTTCTGATATAACAAGATAAAAAACTATATCAATATTTTCAAATTTTGCAAATTCTTCAGCCTGATTAACAGTTCTCGGAAACCCGTCCAGTATAAAACCTTTTTGTGCGTCTTCCCTGTCAAGCCTTTCCTTCACAATTTCAACAACGGTATCATCGCTTACAAGACCGCCTTCTTCCATTATTTTTTTTACCTTCAGACCCAGCGGAGTACCTTCTGCAGCTGCCTGACGGAACATATCCCCGGTCGATATATGAGGTAAGCCAGTGTGGCGAGATAATTTTTTTGCCTGCGTACCTTTGCCGGCTCCCATCATACCGAGCATTACTATTTTACTGCCCATTATAAATTAAAATAGCGACCTTTCATTCGGCCCTTTTTCATAAAACCGTCATAATGCCTCATTATCAGGTGAGATTCAAGCTGACCCACAGTGTCGAGCGAAACTCCCACAACAATCAGAAGGGCGGTACCTCCGAAATAAAACGGAGCCCCGAAAAGCTGTTCAAAATAATCCGGAAGTATAGCTATCAAAGCGACAAAAAGCGCTCCTATAAGAGTTATTCTTGTTAGCACTTTATCGATGTAATCAGCTGTTGGCTTTCCGGGCCTTATTCCAGGAACAAAACCGCCCCATTTTTTCATATTTTCAGCAACGTCCCTGGGATTAAAAGTTATAGCTGTATAGAAATAACAGAAGAATATAATAAGTGCCGAATACAGTACGGTGCGGGGCCAATATCCCGGTCTCATATATTCTGTAACTGATGCAAAGAGCGCGGTTTCCGGAAAAAATTGAGCCAGCTGAAGAGGAAGCAGCATAACAGCCATTGCAAATATTACCGCAATAACACCGGACTGATCAACTTTAAGGGGCAGATATGTATTTTGCCCGCCGTACATTTTTCTTCCAACCACACGTTTCGCATATTTAACCGGTATTTTTCTCTGTCCCTGCTCAACAAAGACAACAACACCGGTAATTAGAATAATTACAGCAGCAATAAATAATCCGCCAAAAAGTGTTATTTCTCCCACCCTTATCAAGCCTAAAAGCGTTCCTATCCCTGAAGGAAGCCGTGCTATTATCCCTACAAATATTATAAGAGATATACCGTTGCCTATCCCATTTTCGGTTATCTGCTCCCCCATCCACATAACAAGAACTGCACCGGCAGTAAGGGTTAATACCGTTATAATCCGAAAAGCCATGCCTGGAGACTGTACAACGCTTATTCCACCGGCTTCCATTGATTCCATCCAGAAAGTAAGCCCAAAACCCTGTACAACGGCAATAGCTACCCCAAAATACCTCGTATACTGGGTTATCTTCTTTCGTCCGGCCTCTCCTTCCTTCTGGAGTTTCTCCAAATGTGGAATAGTAGTCCTGAGAAGGCTCATTATAATTGAAGCATTAATGTAGGGCATTATTCCCAGGGCAAATATAGATAATCTACCTAGTGCGCCGCCGGAGAACATATCCAGAAATCCAAGCAGCCCGCCGGCCTGCTGCTCAAAAAACATCCTTAGCGCACCTACATCTATACCGGGAACGGGAACGGAAGCTCCGGCTCTGTAAACGGCAAATATGGCCAGAGTATAAAGGACCTTTTTCTTTAGGTCGGCAATTTTGAATATGTCGCCGAAACCTCTCATCCGGTTATTTCCAAAGCCCCGCCGGCCTTTTTAATTTTTTCTTCTGCTCCTTTTGAAAGATCACAGCCGGAAACTTTAAGTTTCTTTTTAATTTCTCCGTATCCGAGTATTTTAACCGTACCTTTACCCTTTACCATCCCTTTTTCCTTAAGTTTTTCAGGAGTTACGGTTTCTCCGCTTCTGCATTTTTCCTGCAGTTCTCCCACATTAACTATTTCAACTTTTTCCTGAAATTTTTTATTACTGAACCCTCTTTTGGGAAGCCGGCGTATAAGAGGCATCTGACCGCCTTCAAAACCGCTTTTAATTGTGCTTCCCGCACGATGTCCGCTACCTCCGCGCCCTCTTGTGGAAGAGCGGCCTTTACCCGAAGCCGGTCCCCGGCCTTTTCTTGTTTTTTTCTTTCTTGACCCCAAAGCAGGTGAAAGATTGTTTAGACTTATAACTTTATCGTTCTTCATAATTCTTGAGGTTTTTTGTCCCGCATGAGAGCTATCTGCTCTTTATCCCGCAGCCTTTTGAGCGCATCCATAGTTGCATATACAACATTAACCGGATTTCTCGAACGCAAGCATTTTGAAAGAATATTTCTTACGCCTGCAGCTTCCAGAACGGCGCGCGCGGCACCGCCGGCAATTATTCCCGTACCGGCTCCTGCAGGCTTAAACAGAACTTCGGCTGCTCCGCATTTTCCAATAATAGTATGGGGTATGGTTCTGTCGTCCGTTATAGATACCTCGACCATATTTTCCTTAGCTTTTTTCATTCCTTTTTCTATTGAAAAGCGCACGTCTTTAGCTTTGCCGATGCCTACTCCAACTTTTCCGTTGCCGTCACCGACAACAGTCAGGGTTGAAAACCCAAAACGTTTCCCCCCTTTAACAACCTTTGAAACCCGGTTTATATTAACTACGTGCTCTATGAATTCCTGTTGCTGTGTATCTGTCATTAGAATTTAAGTCCGCCTTCCCTGGCACCCTCAGCCAGCATCTTTATCTGGCCGTGATACTTATAACCTCTCCTGTCAAAAACCACTTTATTTACTTTTTTCTTCACAGCGGCTGCAGACAGCTCTTTTCCTACTTCTTTTGCCCTTTCCATGGGATTTTTGAATTTTTTTGATACTATCTTAGGCGCAAGCGATGAAGAACAGGCTATTGTAAGCCCTTTTGAATCATCAACAATCTGGGCATATATGTGGTGATTGGACCTATATACGCACAGTCTAGGTTTTTCAGAATTTCCGATTGCCCTTCTCATTGTCCGCCCCCTGTAAATCCTCCGCCTATAGCAGACTTACCCGCTTTCTTACGGACTTTTTCATCCTCATATCTTATACCGGATCCTTTGTAAGGCTCAGGAGGCTGAAAGCCCCTGATTTCCGCCGCTGTTTCGCCAACTTTCTGCTTGTCATAGCCGGTTATTTCGATTATGTCTTTTTCAATAGCTGCTTCAACTCCTTCTGGCAAAACATATTCAATCGGATGAGAAAAACCAAGTTCGAAAACAATTTTGCTGCCTTGTAATTTAGCGCGTTTTCCTCTTCCTACTATTTTAAGCCTTTTCTTGAAACCTTTGCTTACTCCTTCTACCATATTACTGATGAGACTGGTCGTTAATCCATGGAGTCCGCGTATGCGGGGCTCATTACTTTTTCTTGTTACGGATATTACTCCTTCTTCAAAAGAAACTTCAATTTCTAAAGGTATATTATGCTTAAGGGTTTTACCTGAAGATTCAACCGTAATCATATCCGATCCAAGCGTAACCTTGACATTATCCGGTACTTTTATGGGTCTTTTTCCAACTCTGCTCATTATTCTGTTACCATATATAAAGTAAAACTTCACCGCCCAGGCGGTTTTCCCTACACTCTTTATCGGTTAAAAGCCCTCTGGAGGTGGAAATAACCGCCCTTCCCAGACCTTCAAGAACCTGCGGTATTTCATCAATACCGACGTAAGCCCTTCGGCCGGGCCGGGAAACCCTTTTTATATCCGTAATAACAGGACGGGCCTTCTGAGTATATTTCAAATAGATACGTACTGTCCCCTGCTTATTATCTTTAATATTTTTATAGTTTGCTATATATCCTTCCTCTTTGAGAATGCGAGCAATTTCACGCTTCACGTTGGAACCCGGTATGTCAACATGGGTTTTCTTACGGGAAAGCGCGTTTTTTATCCTGACCGCAAAATCCGCTATG
>PWMP01000212.1 GCA_003558145.1 Elusimicrobiota bacterium | reverse complement strand
AGAACGCGTAATAGTGGATTCCATGCCCGGTACAACAAGAAATCCAGCCCGCTGTCCGGCAATGCTGGACGGTATGGAATGGGAACTGGTTGACCTTGCAGGAATGTGGAGAAAAAAAAGAGGAAAAGCAGCTGAAGATGTCATAAGTATGATGGCCTCAAGAAAAGAAATTGAAAATTCTGACGTATGCATTCTTCTCATGGATTTGACACACGAACTCACTTTTCAGGATAAGAGAATCGCCAGTTGGATAATAGAATCCGGAGCGTCTGTTGTTGCTGCGGGAAATAAGTCTGACATGATAGGAAAAAAGACAGATTTAATAAAAGCTTACGAGGAAAGTTTCAGGCATTATATGCCTTATTTTGACTTTGCTCCGTTTCTTCTTATATCAGCAAAAAGCGGGGAAGGAATGAATAAACTTTTCAGTATGGTTAACAAAGTGTATGAAAATTCCCATAAGAGGATATCAGATGAGGATATGGAAATATTTTTACGAAAAGCGCTTAAAAAAAGACCTCCCCCGAAAGCGGCAAATGAAAGACCCCAGGTGTTGTCTTTAAGACAAACCGGAATAAATCCGCCCTGTTTTACTCTTCTTATACGGCATATCCGTCTTGACAAAATACAGGAATCTTGGAAAAATTATATAAGAAACTCAATCTACAGGGAATTTGATTTCTACGGTGTACCGATAAAAATAAAAATGAAAAAGTATAAATCAAGAAAACGAAAATAATAATGAATGATACTGTTTTTATTATACGCGCAACAGTAGCCGCTTACATTGCAGGATCAATTCCGTTTGCATATATATTTACAAAAGTATTCCGGGGAGAAGACATTACCAAAATAGGTAGCGGCAATCCCGGGGCAACAAACGTTTACCGCCTATACGGCCACGGACTCGGGATACCGGTTCTTCTGCTGGATGTAGCCAAGGGCTACTTCCCTGCATACCTGGCAGACAGGACTGTTATGGCACCGATCCTTGTTCCCATAGTAGTGCTTGCGGTTGTTCTTGGTCACGATTTTTCTCCTTTTCTTAAATTTAAAGGTGGAAAAGGCGTGGCCGCAAGCGTTGGAATATTCCTTTTTCTCGCACCTGCGCCTACATTGATAGTGATGATGATATTTACTGCCGTAACTACTATTTTTAAGTTTGTTTCCTTTGCCTCGGTAATGGCTTCCCTGTCTTTTCCTTTCATTGCATACTTTATGGGCAACCGCAAATATATATGGCTTTCAGTCGGAGTAGCAGCTCTCATAATATTTCAGCATCGTTCTAATTTAAAACGTCTCTGGTATGGCAAAGAAAAAAGATCAATTTAAAATAGCAGTGCTCGGTGCCGGCAGCTGGGGAATTACCCTTGCATATCTGCTTAAAGAAAAGGGGAATGAAGTCCGACTGTGGGAATTTGATCCCCGGCAAAGCAAAATGCTTGATAAAAAAAGGTGTTTTTCTCCGCTTAAAAATTTCGTCATACCATCTGAAATTAAAATAAGTTCTTCTTTAAAAAAAACCATTGAAGGCTCGAATTTTCTTGTTATTGCTGTCCCGTCTAAGGCTCTTAAAAGCACAGTTATGAAAATCAAAAAAATAAAAGAAACAATCCCACCGCTTTTAATATCCGCTGTTAAGGGGTTTGACTATGCTACTCTCAAAAGACCGACCGAAATATTGAGAGAGGAGCTGGGAAGAAGTTTTCATATTTGTGTTCTGTCCGGCCCGAGCCATGCTGAGGAAGTCATAAGAAAAATGCCGACTGCAATAGTATCCGCGTCTGCCAACCGGCAGGCCGCCAGGCAGGTTCAAAAACTTTTTTTTACGGATTATTTCAGGGTTTATACATCCGATGATATAAAAGGAGTTGAGTTAGGCGGAGCACTTAAAAACGTTATTGCCGTAGCTTCCGGAATTACGTCTGGACTTGGGTTAGGAGATAATACCCGGGCTGCACTGATAACCAGAGGGAACAGCGAGATAAAACAGCTTGGAACAAAAATGGGTGCAAGGCACAAGACTTTTAATGGTCTTTCAGGTATGGGTGATCTAATAGTAACCTGTTTTTCCATGCACTCAAGGAATTACCGTTTCGGCAGGTACATAGGTGAGGGAATGAGTTTTAGTGAAGCAGAGAAAAAAGTCGGAACAACTGCGGAAGGCATTTATACGGTTAAAAGCTGCATAAAACTTTCAAAGAAATATAATATCCCGATGCCCGTGTGTGCGAAGGTTTATGACATTCTCTATAAGGGTAAAAATCCTGCTGAAGCAACCGAAGAGTTAATGACGAGACCGCTAAAAAGCGAGTATCCGGAGGGAGGTTGAAAATATGAATAAATCCGATATAATAGCAGAAGTAGCGAAGGTAACCTGTGCCGCGCAGGAGGCAAAAGACGCGGTTGAAGAATTTGTAAATACCGTTAAAAACGCTCTTGAAAGGGGAGAGCGTGTTACAATCTCGGATTTCGGCTCTTTTTCCGTAGTAGTTAGAAAGGCAAAGAAGGGAAGAAATCCGGCTACGGGAGAAGAAATGGTAATACCCCCTAAAAAGAAGGTAAAATTTACTCCTTCTCCAAAGCTTAATGACAGATTATACTAAAAAGAAATATTTGACTATAGGGGAAGTTTCTAATATAACAGAGGTTCCTGCTCATACGCTCAGATACTGGGAAGATGAGTTTAATCTTCTCAGGCCCCTCAAAAGGGAAAGCGGCCAGAGGAGGTACACTTCAGCGGACCTGAAGACGGTTGAAAAAATAAAAAAGCTTCTTTACGAGGAAAAATACAGCATCGCCGGGGCGAAGAAACATCTGCTAAAAGAAAAAAGCCAGTCGGCACAAACTGAAATGCCCTTTTTTAAATCAACAATAGACAGTGTAGTGCTGAAGGAAATAAAAAAAGATCTTTTAGATATAAAAGAGCTTCTCGAAAGAGAAATATAGCGGGCGTAATTCAGGGGTAGAATGTCAGCTTCCCAAGCTGGACGTCGTGGGTTCGAATCCCATCGCCCGCTCCATTAAGTAAATCAGAATTTAACCGTAGTGTCGGGACGTGGCGCAGTCTGGTAGCGCACTCGTCTGGGGGGCGAGTGGTCGCCGGTTCAAATCCGGCCGTCCCGACCATTTTTATAAAATAATGATAAAACGGGAATTAAAGAAATTATGAATGACACGACATATTTAACAAGAAAAAAATACGAAGAACTTAAAAAAGAACTTAAATATCTCCGGGAAGTAAAAAAACCTGAAATTTCCGAGAGAATAGGCACCGCCGCCGGTCACGGGGATCTTAGTGAAAACTTCGAATACGATGCGGCAAAAGAGGTGCTTCAGCAAACTATGATAAGGATAAAGGATATAACCAATAAACTCTCGTCAGCCCGTATTTTTGATGAAGAAGATATAGACCCTGGTAAGGTTTACATAGGGGCAACTGTAAAACTTCTCAACCTTGACTTGCAGGAAGAAGAAACCTTTACAATAGTAGGGGCCGATGAAGCGGACCCGTTTGAAGATAAGATTTCCGTCAACTCGCCGATAGCCTCCGGACTGCTTGGCAAAGAGCCCGGAGATAATGCTGTGATTGAAACCCCTGCGGGAAAAGTAAAATTTAAGATTATTAAGATAACAAGATAAATCGGCGGGGTGTGGCTCAGTTTGGTAGAGCGCACGGTTCGGGACCGTGAGGTCGCCGGTTCAAATCCGGCCACCCCGACCATTTTAAATTAAGATAAGCCGCTTTAATATTTTTTAAGTAAAGGGAAGGTATAAAAAAGAAAGGAAAAAAGATGAATACTATTGAGAAAGCTTTAATACACGGTTTGTTTGTACATTTGCACCACAATATTGACAAAGTTATAGATTTCAAGGGATTTCAGGAGTTGAACCGTCAGGTGGAAAAAGTCTGGCCGGGCGCGTTAGTGGTAGGTCCCGAAGCCAATGATGATGCGGCGGTATTTCAGCTTCCGGGAATGGAAGGCTTTGTAGTGGGTAAAATGGAAAGTCATTGCTCACCTGCCGTTCCCAGGCCCTATGACGCCGCTGCAACCGGCGCCGGCGGAGCTATGCGTGATGTTGTAGCTATGGGAGCCCGCCCTGTTTTTCTTCTGGACTTCATAGGAACACGGCCGCTTGAAAAAGAAGTAATCGTAGGTCCGTGCGGTTTTTCGGAACGCTGCCATTGCGGCAGCTGCAAAGTAATGAGCAGCCAGGAAAGACTCAACCTTATGATTAAAGGCGTAAAGGATATGTGCGCCCAGATGGATGTTTTTGTAGTCGGGGGGGGTTTTTCAACTTCTTTTTCGGATATAGTTCCGGCAATTGTTGTAGCGGTAATAGGAAAGCTGCTTACCGAAAAACCTCTTACCAAGCCCGCAAAAAATGTCGGAGATAAAATAATAATAATAGGGGTTACGGGTAATGACGGTAACGACACACTTTACCGCGCAGGCCTTGTTGACCAAATGCGCCCCGCAGTTGCTTTATTCAAAGAAGAAAAGATTGCAATGGAGGCAGTGTTGGCCGCTTTTGCCACGGGCAAGATAAATGCCTGCTCTGACCTGGGCGCTGCCGGAATAGGCGCGGCGGTATGTGAGTCAGCCCGTTATGGCGGGCTGGGAGCAAAAGTGGATCTTTCCGCCGTTCCGGTGTCTGCGCAGGGAATTACTCCGCAGGAAATCCTTATCTGCGAAACGCAGGCGCGTTACGTTGTACAGGTTTCGCCGGATTCTGTTGATGAAGTACTGCAGGCCGTAAAAGCTAAGACCGAAAACGTCGCGGTAATAGGTGAGATTACCGGTTATGACAAGGAGGTTTTTGAATATAACGGAGAGGCCGTAGCCATTATCCCCAACAACCCTTCAGAAGAGATACTTGACGCTCTGGGTAGTGGCAAATAAATCTTTAATTTAATCTTTCCAAATACAATAGAAGCATTTGTTTTAAAATTGCTTTTGAGGGTATGATAAGAACAATAAGAATAAATGATAAAAAAATTCCTTATACCGTAAGCCGCCGAAAAGTAAAAAACGCCCGCTTTGAATTTAAAACCTGCAAACTTCATATTGTGCTTCCGCTAAAACTAAAAGATGAAACGAAGATAATAAAAAAACACAAAAAGTGGATATATAATAATTATATAAAAATAGAAGCAGCCCTTAAAAACAGCAGCGGAATGAAGCTTTGCGAGAACAGGTCTCTTAAAGAATTCAGAAAACTGCTTGCTGAAAAAGTTTCAAATCTTTCATGCGCCATGAACGTCAGTATTAATAAAATTCTGATAAGGACAATGACCACAAACTGGGCAAGCATGAGTTCAAAAAAAAATATGACCGTAAACAGTTGCGTCCGTATGCTTCCTGATGAATTTGTTGAATACATAGTGCACCACGAGCTAACCCACCTGATTGAAAAAAAACACAATAAAAAGTATTGGAATATAGTGAGCAATAAATACGGCAATTACAAAAAATATGAGGAAGGACTTTTTAAGTACTGGTTTCTTATTCAGAATAAGGTTGATATGCAAGAAAACTTAGAGAAAGATAAAAATTTTATATGATGTTTAACTTTTTTAAAAAAATAATTTTTCTTATATTTATAATCCCGTGTATTGACTCTTTTGCGTCATCTGCTGTAGTAACGTATTACGGAGACATGAGGCCGGGAGGCTTTATGGTAGCCCGGTCTTCCGGTATAGAAAGAGCTGTTTTTGAGGGCAAAGAAATAAAGACTGACGGAAAATATGTAACTGTAGGATTTGACAGGGACGACAGGGGTTCCCGGACACTGGAATTGTTTTTTTATGATGGTAGCACTGAAAGAAAATCCATAAAGCTGCCGGAGAGGGATTATGCCATCCAGCACGTAAGGGGTCTTCAGGCCGAGCATGTGAGCCCCGGCCCCGAGCATACGGAAAGAATACAGAGAGAAAGAGACGTTATGCGAAACGCCATTTATCAGGCCGGCCGCAAGGAAAATGCATATTTTTCATCCGGTATAGTGCGTCCGGTAGAAGGAGGGCGTATTACAAGCGTCTTCGGGAGCCAGAGAATACTCGACGGCGTTCCCGGGACTCCTCATAACGGAATTGACATAGCTCTACCTCAAGGAACTCCGGTACACGCAATGGCGGCCGGTGTGGTTCTCCTGGCAGACGATTTCTTTTTTGCGGGAAAGTACGTCATGATTGCTCACGGTCAGGGGCTTATAAGTTTCTATATGCATCTTTCAAAAATAGATGTCATTCAGGGTCAGCGTGTTTACAGGGGAGATAAGATAGGGGAACTAGGAATGACGGGGCGGGCTACCGGTCCTCATCTTCACTGGGGGGTTCAGTGGAACAGCAGCCGCATTGACCCGGCTTTGCTCCTTCATACCGGGATAGGGCAGCAAGGCAGCCATTTTATACGGGTTAGCGTAGCGGAACAGAAACTTCACCTGTACGGAGAGGGAGAACTTATAAAGTCATATCCAGTGTCAACATCCCGCTACGGTACAGGAAGCGAATCCGGTTCCTATAAAACCCCCGCGGGACTTCACAGGGTAGCCCGTAAAATAGGGGACGGTGCGCTTGTAGGCTCAGTTTTCCGGGGCAGGGTAAGAACCGGCGAAGTAACAGAAATATATTATGACGGTAGAAGCTCCGACGGCGACTACATCCTTACAAGGATTTTACGGCTGGAGGGCCTGGAGCCTGGAATTAACAAGGGAGAAGAAGTCGATTCCTACAGCAGGTTTATTTACATACACGGAACAAAGGAAGAGGGACTTATAGGCCGTCCCGTCTCGCGCGGCTGCGTCAGGATGAGGAACGAAGACGTAATAGAACTTTTTAACATAGTGGAGGAAGGAACTTTAGTTGAAATAATTCCCTGAGTATTATGGATAATGAAAAAATAAAAAAACTGTTTCCGCTTTCGGCAAAATATGATGAAAAATGGGTAAGGGAAAACTCTTATGACGGACTGACTCTTATGTGCCTGGAAAGCCTTCTTAAGATAATGGATTTAAAGCCGTCTATGCGTGTCCTTGATTTAGGCTGCGGCCGGGCTATAAGCTCTATTTTTCTTGCTAAAGAGCTTGGAGTAAGTGTATGGGCAGTGGACATAAATATTTCAGCCACGGAAAATTATAAGCGGGCCGCTGAATCCGGTTGCGGAGATACTGTTTTTCCGCTTAAATCTGATGCCCGGCATTTTCCTTTTCCAAAAGAATATTTTGACGCTGTAGTGTCCATAGATGCATACAGCTATTTTGGAATGGACGAACGCTACCTGGGATACCTTGTATCATTTCTTAAACCGGGGGGGAGAATCGGAATACTGGATGGGTGTTTTAAAAACGAGTTTGAAACTCCGCAGGAAGTTCCGGAACATATTATCCCTGTTTACTATGATGAAGAGGATCCCTGGTATCCGGTTCATTCTCCAATGTGGTGGAAAAACTTCTGGGAAAAGACCGGCAAAGTAAAAGTGATAAAAACGGAATTGGTTCCGGAAACAGAAATTATCTGGGAAAAATATTTTGAAAACTGCAGCGCTATTGAGAGTGAAAAGAAGCTTATAGAAGCTCTGCAAGAAGACCGGGGAGAGAATATGGCACTGTTCCGAATGGCGGCGGAGAAAAAATAAATTTACCCGGTTCTTAAAAGCTCTTCTATGAGTCTCCTGTTTTCCGGAGCTGTCCAGTCCCGTGCGCCTGAAATAAAAGAATGTATTCGGCCTCTCCTGTCAATAAGATAGGTCTGGGGTATTCCTCCGCTTTGGTTATATACTGAAAAGGACTCTCCTCTTGTATCCAGAAAAACCGGATAATTATAGCCGTGATTGTCTATGTAGTTTTGAACCGTCTGCCTGTCTTCGCGAACCGAAACAGCAAGGATTACAAATCCTTCATCCCTGTATTCATCATAAATTTGCTGCATAAAAGGCTTTTCGTACCTGCAGGGGGGGCACCAGGTCGCCCAGAAGTTCAGCAATAACGCCTTTCCCCTGTAATTTGACAGCATGGAGATGTTGCCTTGAAGGTCTGTAAGTTCTATTTCCGGAGCATGTTCCGCAGTAATGCCGGTTTCTTTTTCCGGCCTCCGGCCTGAACCCAAAACAAGGCTGGCGGTAATAAAACCAGCTGCGACAATTATTATCAGGTATAAATATCTTTTAACTTTCATTTCAGGTATAGGTTAGAAAATATAAGAAAAGGTGTCAATAAACCGCTATGCCCTGCATCATACAGCCCCTAAAGCAAAAAAGCATAGTATCCATTTGTCTGCTGATTAATTTGTGCAGTAAAACACAATGGATTCCCATATAGTATAATTGCTGAAAAAATTTATTAATAGAGACTGTTCAATACTCCTTTTCTCGTCGATAAAATTTACCCATAAAATCAAAGTTACCCCCAAAAATACGCTAATATGCCCCCTTTTT
>PWMP01000068.1 GCA_003558145.1 Elusimicrobiota bacterium | reverse complement strand
TTCCGTTCTATCAGAGAAGTCATTACTCCTCCAAGGGTCTCTATACCCAGAGTAAGCGGAGTAACATCAAGAAGCAGCACATCCTTAACATCTCCCCCTATAACTCCGGCCTGAATCGCCGCGCCGAGCGCAACAACTTCATCGGGATTTATTCCGCCATGCGGGTCCCTGCCGAAAATTTCTTTGACCTTATCCTGGACAAGAGGCATCCTTGTCTGTCCCCCGACAAGAATAACCTCATCTATATCGGAAGCCTTAAGTCCTGCGTCCGACAAAGATTGTTTGCACGGCCCTTCCGTTCTGTCAACAAGCTCACTCACCAGATCGTTGAGTTTTGCCCGGCTAAGATTAAGACTAAGGTGTTTTGGTCCGCTTGCGTCTGCTGTAATGTAGGGAAGGTTTATTTCTGTCGTAGTGGCTGTGGATAATTCGCACTTTGCTTTTTCCGCAGCTTCTTTAAGGCGCTGAAGAGCCTGCTTGTCATTTGAAATATCTACACCCTGGTCCTTTTTAAACTCATCAACAAGCCACTTAATTATTTTCTGGTCAAAATCATCGCCGCCAAGGTGTGTATCCCCGTTTGTAGACATAACCTCTATAACATTGGTATCTTCTTCGGCGCCGCCCTGCAGTATGGAAATATCAAATGTACCACCCCCAAGGTCATATACCGCTATTTTTACATCCTGCTTCTTCTGAAGTCCGTAAGAAAGCGCAGCGGCCGTAGGCTCGTTTATTATTCTTTTAACGTCCAGTCCCGCTATTTTTCCCGCCTGCATTGTGGCTTTTCTCTGGGAATCGTTAAAATAAGCCGGAACGGTTATAACAGCCTCGGTAATTTTTGTGTTAAGATAGGCCTCAGCGTCACTGCGCATTTTTCTGAGTATTTTTGCGGATATTTCGGGCGGTGAATAATCTCTATTTTTGATTCTTATTCTTACATCACCGTTTTTATCTTCGTTCAGGTCGTACGGAACGTGTTTTTTATCCTCTTGTATCTCATCAGATTTCAGTTTTCTTCCCATAAATCTTTTTACGGAAAAAACCGTATTCACCGCATTGGTTATCGCCTGTCTCTTTGCGACCTGTCCGACAAGCTCCTCTCCTTTATCAGTAAACGCAACTACGGAAGGAGTTGTCCTGTTTCCCTCTGCATTAGGTATAATTGTGGGACTGCCTCCCTCCATTGCGGACATACACGAATTTGTTGTTCCAAGATCTATTCCTATAATAGTCATGTTTTCCTCCTTTTATTACCTTTCCTCTTTATTATCCTCATTAGCCTCTTCCTTCTCTTTTGCCACAACTACCTGGGCCGGCCTGAGAACCTCGCCGTCCCAGAAATACCCGGGCTGTATTACTTCCACTATCTTCCCGTCTTCACAACCAGGACTGTGTATAAAACTAAGAGCATGATGAAAGTTAGGATCGAATGGATATCCTTCGGCATCCATTTTTTTAAGTCCTCTTGCCCTTAAAATATTATAAAATTCTTTTTGTATCAAAGTTATTCCCTCGCGGTCAATATGCTGGCTGTCCAGCGCCCGCTGAATATTATCCAGTACATAAAGAAGCCCCGTTGCAAGAGTCTTTTCTCCGTTTTTAAAATTTACCTCCGATTCTTTCATTACCCGTTTGCGATAGTTTTCAAACTGGGCCTGAAGGCGTTTCAGCTGATCAAGATAGCTTTCAGCCAGCTCTTTCTGTTGTTTGAGCTCTTCTTCAAGTTTGGCAATTTTACAACCGGCTTTTGTTTCTTTTTTTTCTTTTTCTTTTTTGTTTTTATCAGTCATATTTTAAAACTTTATTCTCAATATTTTTAGCACATTTTATTATTTTAGAAGTTTCATTTTGTTATGTCAAATCCTTACCGTAAACCCTGTATTTCTTATATATTTTACCCCCCATCATGCGCGCAATTTTTACAGTATCCTGATTATCTTCCAGTATCCACGAGAACTCGCATTCCCTGTATCCTTTCTCAATAGCTGCAAGCAGGCTGTTATAATACATAAGCGCCCCTACTCCCTTATTCTGATATTGCCTTTTAACTCCCATGGCCATAAGGCGAAGATTTTTTATTTTTTTTCTGTGCATTAAAAATTTAAGCCATCCTAAAGGAAAAAGTTTCCGGCCTGTTTTAGAAAACACTTCATTATAATCGGGAAGGGCCAGGAGAAAACCTGCCGGATCATCTTCAAAAAAACCTATCTGCATCAGTTCATCCAAGACCAGGGGCTTAAGGTTTTTTGCAAGGTCTGTCAGTTCTTCATCAGTCCAGGGAACAAAACCCCAGTTCTTTTCCCATGCGCTGTTATATATGTCCCTAACCAGGTTAACTTCCCGGCTGAAATCCTTTTTATTAATCGCCCTGCAGCTGAGCTGGGGGTATCTATTCATTATTTTCCACACAAACCTTTCGAGCCGACGACGGGGTTTTTCTGACACCTCCATATTAAAAGCAAGCAGGTCTTTCTGTTTCTCATAGCCGCTTTTCTCCATTAATTTATGGTAATACGGCGGATTATAGGGCATCATTATCCTGGCCGGGGAGTCATATCCTTCAATAAGAAAACCTATCTCGTCATTGGAGGAAGGGTTCATAGGACCTATAATTTTTTGCATACCTTTTTTTCTGAGAATTTCCTCGCATTTTTTCAAAAGAAGGGAGGCGGTTTCATTGTCCCGAATTGATTCAAAAAATCCGAAAAAACCCGTCTTTTCTTCATGAAAGTCAATGAAATTATTATCAACAATTGCCGCTATTCTGCCTACCGGATGACCGTTTTTTTCTGCTATGAAAAGATTTTTAGTGGCGTGTCTGTAAAAAGGATTTTTTTCCGAAAGCAGGTGCTTTATCTCCAAATCAAGTTTGGGAACCCAGTTTTCATCTTCCCTGTAGAGCTGCTCCGGCAGTCTTATAAACCTTTTAAAGTCCTTTTTAGTTTCAACTTCATATATCCGCATACTACTGTTTTGTCAGCTGCTTTTTTACTTAAGCCTCCAAAGGTGCTTCATCCAGCTTCTCATTCTTACTTTCATTGTTTCCGCCTTATCTATTTTTTCCTCGGGTTTTCCCGGAATTATACCCAGCATTTTCCCGGTTTCGTTAAAAACTTCCAGGGCCCTGTCAATGTGTCTTTGCGCAAATGTCGCCATAACTGACACCCTGATAAGCGAACGGTTTTCCGGAACTGCCGGAGCGGTAACAGGAGTTGTAAATACTCCCCTGTCAAATAAGAGCCGCCACATTTTAAAGGCTTTAAGGCTGTCTCCGATTATCAGGGGTATGATAGGAGTTACGCTTTCTCCCGTATCAAAACCCATCTCCCTGAAACCTTTTCTTAGCTTTTCAGTGTTTTCCCATAGTTTATCTTTCCTCTCTGTGGATTTTTCTATAATATCAAGAACTGCAAGAACGGAAGCTACATTTGCCGGCGGCGGCGATGCGGAAAATATCAAAGCGCGGGCATTGTGTTTCAGATAATGAATTATTTCCTCGTCACCCGCTACAAATCCGCCTATGGAGGCAAATGACTTTGAAAAAGTTCCTACAATCAGATCCACTTCTTCTTCTACCCCAAAATGTTCAGCGGTACCACGGCCCTTTTTTCCCATAACACCCACACCGTGTGCGTCATCCACCATAACCCTTGCATTATATTTTTTTCCCAGCCGCACAATATTAGGAAGGTCCGCAAGGTCTCCTTCCATACTGAAAACCCCGTCCACAATTATAATTTTGGGCTTTTCTTTCCCGCACCGTTTAAGCACTTTTTCAAGGTCGTCCATATCGTTATGCCTGAATCTTTCCATCTTGCCGAACGAAAGACTACATCCGTCTATGATGGAAGCATGGTCATACTTATCCGTTATTGCAACCTCGTTCCTGCCTACCAGGCTGCTTATCACACCCAGGTTGGTCTGCATACCGGTAGTAAACAGAAGTCCCTTGGGCTTTCTAACAAAAGCGGCAAGCCGCCTTTCCAATTCTTCATGCATTTCCAGTGTACCGTTTAAAAATCTTGAGCCGACGCAGCCTACACCAAATTTTTCCGTAGCATTTATGGCTGCTTTCTTTACTGCCGGATGCGATGTAAGCCCGAGATAGTTGTTGGACCCCATCATTATCATTCTTTTACCTTCAACGGTAACCACAGGATCCTGTCCGGTTTCCACCTTATGAAAATATGGATAGCAGCCCATTGCCATTATTTCTTTAGCTGTTTTAAATTGTCCGCATTTTTCAAATATGTCCGTCATTTTGCTTCTCCTTACTATTATTTAATCCAGTTGTTTTTTTTATACCACTCCCAGGTTTCCCGGAAGCCTTTCTCCAGGCCGTATTCAGCTTTCTGAGGCGGCGCCGGCATTATCCAGTCTCCCGCAAGCGCTTCTTTAATCTTGTCAGAATTTATCTTCACGGCATTACCGCTTATTCTGCTTGCCGCATCGCCAGCCAGTCCCGCAAAACGGAGAAGTAATCCGGGAACCGGGAGGGACATTATATTTTTCCCGGTGATTTTCCGGAGAACATCTTTTACTTCCCCCCATGAATAGTTGCTCCCGTCACCGGCAAAAACCTCCCTGCCGCGTGCCTCTATAATATAGCGAACACAGTCTTTCACGTGAACAAAAGTCAGTCTGCCGCCGCCGGGGGGTTTTACGAATATGCCGCGGGAAGCCATTTTGAACACCTCCAGAAAATCCTTATCCCGGGGACCGTAAACAATACCCGGACGCACAATGCTGTACCTCGGCAGTGATTTGACAGCTTCTTCACCTTCTCTTTTGCTTTTTCCATAATCCGAAACCGGGCCCATTCCCAGCGGGCCCCATGCAGACTGAGAAGACACGTATACAAAATTTTTGAGATCCGGTGCTCTCTTTAATACTGCATCAACCAGGTTTTCGGTTCCGCGGGAATTGATATTATACAACTGCTTGTTATCAACAGCTCTCACAACGCCGCCGAGATGATATATTAAGTCGATTCCTTCAACTGCTTTTTCAAGGTTACCACATTCTCTGAGATCGCATAAAACCGGATTGATTTTTTCCATCGGCAAAGCACTTGTATCTGAAGTTTTTCTCAACATACAGGATATACTGCAATCTGTCCGGGAGCATAATTCTTCCGTAAGATGTGAGCCGATGAAACCGTTTGAACCTGTAATTAAAACTCTCATTTAATTTAAGCAATATCTATGTCTGGAAATTATCAAAAACCGCTGATTAACATTTTATTTCTACAGTAAATTTCCCCACATATTTAGATGCTATTCTAACAAAATAAACTACACTTGACAACAAACATCTTTATGTTAAAATCATACCAGTGCCGAAGTGGCGGAACTGGCAGACGCGCACGGTTCAGGACCGTGTGGCTAACACCGTGTGGGTTCGAATCCCACCTTCGGCACCATCTCAAAACGTAAAAGGCCGCCTTCGGAGCTTAGACTGAAAACATCCGCATATGGGATGTTTTCCAAGACGTCTTCGCTGGATCTGGCCCCATTAGAGGTAGACCTTTTTTAGTTCCAGTCCTTTTGCCGGAGCCACCCTGCTGCACGGATCCCCCCTGCGCTTAAGTTTTTCCTCCAGAACTTCAATTTTTTCTTTGCCTGTTCCAACAGCAATTAGAAAACCGGTAATGTGTCTTATCATATGCATAAGAAAGTAATCTGCCTTGTAACTTATAAAGTAAATATCCCCTTTGCGGCTCAGACTGGCCTTTCTTATATTAATTATAGTCTTTTTCTCTCCTCCGCGACCAGAAGAAAAAAGGGAAAAATCGTGTGTCCCTTTTATTTTTTTTAATCCTTTTTTAAGTATTTTCCAGTCTATCGAATACGGGATATGCCAGGCGTAATTTCTCAGCATAATATCATTTTGTCTCGCATTCAATATCCTGTATATGTAAAGTTTACCTTTATTGTCGTAGCGCGGGTGAAAATGATCCGGACACTTGCGTACCTTTTTAAGTATTATGTCATCGGGCAGATAATAGTTAACGGCCTTTTCAATGCGTTCCGGGCTAAACTTATCCGGGCAGCTGAAAGCTATAATCTGGCCTTTTGAGTGGACACCTTTGTCTGTTCTGCTGGCGTAATCTATTTTACAGGACTCTCCCAAAAGCTCCGCGATTGCCTTATCAATAGTTCCCTGTACTGTAGAAAGTCCCGGCTGGACCTGCCAACCGTGGTAAGCCGTACCGTCATATTCGGCAAGTGCCATTAACTTCATGATTATAAAATTGCCGTAACTGCCGCCAGCAATAATCCGGCAGCAAGAGCAATATAATCGTAAAGTGAAAATCTTTTCAGGCGGCCGCCGGCAAAATGACCGTCCTCAAGAAGCCGGCGGACTCTTATAGAATCATCTACCGAATGAGCCTTTTTAAGCAGTCTTATTATAAATGCTATAGAAAAAGATTCCATTCTTTTCTTGAGCGAAAATTTTTCAGCGCGTATCTTCTGGGCTTTTATTATGCTTTCGGCTTCCTCAAGAACAAAAGGGAAAAATCTTAATGCGACGGAAAACGTCAGCGCCGTTTTTTCTGGGGATATCCCTGTAAATCTTAAAGGCCGTATAAACCAGGCTACAGCCGAGGACAGGTCGGAAACCTCTGTTGTAGAAGTAAGCACCGTAGCCCAAAGAAACAGAACTATTATTCTTCCGGACATCAGAACAGCTGTATTCGGATTACGCAAGTGAACTGCGGCAGTAAAAGCTGCAATCCATATTATCGGAATAATCCCTTTCAGAATAGAGGAAAGCTTTAACCCGGAAAAAGGAATTACAAACAGAAGCACGGTAAGAGGAATTAGAAGATGCTGCGGTGAAGGAGCCAGGAATACCGCCACTGAAATTAAAACCATTATAATAATTTTAATTCTTCCGTCTATGCGGTGCATTGCGGAAGTTCCGGGCAGGTATCTGCCAAGAATAAATCGGCGGGCTATATCCATATATATAAATGCATAACTATTCCGCCGCGGCGGGTTCTCTTAAATAAGATCTTTTTTCGCCATATATTCAGCGATCTGTATAGCGTTAAGCGCGGCTCCTTTTCGGATATTATCGGAAACAACCCACATATTCAGGCCGTACTGAATGGATTCGTCCTTACGTATTCTCCCGACAAAAACTTCGTCTTTTCCGGCGCTTTTACGGGCCAGAGGATAGAGCTGTTTTGAGGGGTCATCAAGTACTTTTACTCCCGGAAAGCTATCCAAAAGCTCTCTTGTTTTTTCAGGAGTTATTTCTTTTTCGGTCTCAACGTTGACTGATTCGCAATGGCTCAAAAAAACCGGCACTCTTACGGTTGTCATGGTTACGGCTATTTTATCGTCCCCAATTATCTTGCGGGTTTCATGGAGAAGTTTCATTTCTTCGGAAGTATAACCATTTTTCCCGAAAGCATCGCTGTTTGGTATCTGGGGAAGGCATTCAAACGCTATAGGATACGGAAAAACCTCACACTGTTCGGTCGTGCCTTCAAGCACATTCCGTGATTGTCTTTCAAGTTCCTTTATCGCGCTTATCCCCGAACCGGAAACAGACTGAAAGGTTGTCACTACTACCCTCCTGATACCTGCATAATCATAAATAGGCTTAAGAGCCATGACCATCTGTATGGTCGAGCAGTTTGGATTTGCAATAATACCCTTGTGTTTCTCAATTTCCCGGCCGTTTATCTCCGGAACGACCAGAGGAACCCCTTCTTCCATACGGAAAGCGCTGGAATTGTCAATCACCACTGCCCCTTCTGCTGCAGCGCGGGGCGCATGTTCCTGTGAACGCGAGCCTCCTGCAGAAAAAAGAGCTATATCCACTCCTTTAAAATCAGCTTCGGAAAGATCTTCAATTTCTATCTGTGTATTTCCCCACGGAAGCTTTTTTCCTTTAGAACGGGAAGAAGCCATATACCTCACCTGCGATACAGGAAAATTTCTCTGGAAAAGTATCTCCCGCATTTTCTCTCCGACGGCGCCTGTTGCGCCTGCTATTGCTACATTGTATTTCTTTTCTGTCATTTTTTATTCACCCTGAAATTTTCTTAGATATCATATCTCCCACTTCACTCGTTGAATATCCCATTTTGCGCGCTGCCAGGCTCTTAAGCTTATCCGAAACAGCCCATTTAACCGCGTCTTCTATATCTTCGGCTGCTTCAGCCTCCCCCAGTTCTTCCAGCATAAGCTGCGCCGAGGCGATAGCAGCCGTCGGATTAATAACATTCTTTCCGGTATACTTAGGAGCGCTTCCCCCGATAGGCTCAAACATTGAAACGCCTTCAGGGTTTATGTTCCCGCCGGCGGCAATTCCCATACCGCCCTGAATCATAGCTCCAAGGTCTGTTATAATATCCCCGAACATATTGCCGGTAACTATCACATCGTACCACTCCGGGTTCTTAACCATCCACATACAGCACGCATCCACGTGGTTGTAATCTCTCTTTATGTCCGAATATTCTTTTTTTCCCATCTCTTCAAAAGCCCGCTCCCACAGGTCGTATATATAAGTGAGCACATTTGTTTTTCCGACCAGTGTAAGCTGACCCTGAAGTCCTGCATTTTTTTCTTTTTCCGAAAGGCCT
>PWMP01000059.1 GCA_003558145.1 Elusimicrobiota bacterium | reverse complement strand
GTTATCATAGTCAACTGTTCACGCGGCGGTATTGTTGACGAGTCGGCCCTTGCGGCTGCTTTAAGCGAGGGCAAGATAAGGGGAGCCTGTATAGATGTCTATGAACAAGAGCCTCCCGTTGACTCTCCCCTTTGCGGGGCGGAAAGAATCTGCCATACGCCGCACCTTGCCGCTTCTACTGATGAAGCGCAGGCCCGCTGCGGCCTTATGATAGCGCGCCAGGTGACGGACTATCTTAAAGAAGGAAAGATTGAGTCCGCGGTAAATAAGGTTGAATCCAAAGAAAGGAAATAAATTATGAAAGACAAAAGACTTTTTACTCCGGGGCCGACAGAAGTTCCAAAAGAAGTACTCAAGGCCATATCGGGCAAGGTAATGCATCACAGGAAAAAGGAGTTCAGCGGCATATTCGAAAACGTTATAAAAAATTCAGCTTCTGTATTCCGCTCCCAGGGAGAAATATTTCTTTTCTCTTCTTCGGGAACGGGGGCAATGGAAGCTTCCGTGGTCAATCTCACGTCTCCAGGAGACAAGGCTCTGGTAATCATAGCCGGAAAATTTGGCCAGAGATGGGCTCAGCTGTGCAGCGCTTTCGATGTGGAAACCGAAATAATTGACTGCCCCTGGGGAGAAGCGGTGGACCCTCAGAAGATAAAAGACAGCCTGCAGGCAAACCCGGACATAAAAGCAGTGTTTACGACTCTCCTGGAAACATCTACTGCGGTTGTTCATCCTATCAAGGAAATTGCCGAAGCAGTAAGGGGAACCAACGCTCTTCTGGCAGTTGATGCAGTCAGCGGCCTGTCCTGCGAAGAGCTTGAAACAGACCAGTGGGGAGTTGATGTTGTAGTGGCCGCTTCACACAAGGCTCTTATGAATCCTCCCGGACTGGGTCTTCTGTGTGTATCTGATAAAGCTAAACGGGCATACGAAAACAATGCCCGCAAAAGCTACTACTGGGATTTAAAGAAAGCATCCGCTTCCCTGAAAAATCTGCAGACCCCCTATACTCCGGCAGTAAATATGGTCTACGGCCTGGATAAGGCTATAGAGATGATTCTGGCTGAGGGTGTAGAAAATGTGTGGCAGAGGCACAGGGATCTTGCCGGAGTGGCACGCGAAGCTCTGCAGGATATGGGTCTTGAACTCTTTTCTACAAGCCCCTCAAACGGGCTTACTGCTGTTAAAGTTCCCGAAGGGAAAGACTGCAAAAAGATTCTTACAAACCTGGAAGAAAACGCCAGGATGGTTTTCGCCGGAGGCCAGTCGCACCTGAAAGGAAAGATAATCAGGATTGCCCATATGGGCTGGTGTGCTGAAAAGGATCTGCGCCGGGCTCTGGACGCTCTTAAAAAGGAACTGGAAAAACAGTAAAACTCAGGAGTTTTTTTCGGATCTTCTCAGTTTTTTCCTGTAGGAATCCGGCGGCGGCTCCACAACTTTCTTAAGGTAATTTAGCTGACTGCTTATTGAGGCCGCGTAATGGTCTTTGGCTATATCATACCTTTTTTTGAAATGAACAGCTGTATACTTCTTCACGTTTTCAAAATCTTTTTCAAGCCTGGGCACAACAATACTGTCGTAAAATTTTACCGTCTTTTTAAGCAGATCATATTCTGACTTGTATCCGCCTATGCCGGCTTCAAGAAATTCCCTGTATAAAAACAGGAGCCGTTCAAGGTAGGTCCTGGCCGCCATCTGTCCTATCAAATCAGCGCTGCCAAGCATTGCCGCTACAAGCCGGTCAAAGTCATCGGCAAATTTTATTTTTTCCATTGAAACGTTCAGGTCCGTTATATCAATAAAGCAGGAAACAGATCTGATAAAATCTTCGTCGTAGCCTTTCGCGGAAAGGTAGGCTAGGGCATAGTCAATACTTCTTTTTTCATGCTCCAGGATATAACTGGCATTGGAAATCTCAACTGCTCCCGATTTCTGTATGAAACCCGTATCGTGCAGGAGAGCTGCTATCAGTCCGGCAACCGCTTTATTTACCGGAATTGGTTTATTTTTTATATTATACCCGTCCAGTATTCTTGAAAAAGCCAGCAGGACATCACAGGTATGATTTATATCGTGATAAGGAGTGCCGCATTTTTTGTAACCCTGTACCTTTCCTTCAAAAAGGGCTACGGTGTCGGAAAAAGTTTCCCGTACCCTGAAAAAATCCTTAACCGGGTAGGAAAAAACAAAGTTATATTTTATTTCTTCTATGATCCCGTGCGGAGAAAAAGTATTGACGAGTTCTGAAGGGCCAATTTTTTCTTTTTTACTCATGTCAGATTTATAACATTTTAATTTCAGAAATTCAACACATACACCTTTTATAGATATCTCTGCACAGGATGATTTTCTAAGAATTTTTAGAGTATTTTAAAGAATAAAGTTATACAAATATCTTTTACTATTAGAGACTGTTCAATACTCCTTTTCTCGAAGATAAAAAAATCCTCCTAAAATCAAAGTTAACCCATAAAAACGCCCAAAACAACAGCCTGCAAAAAGGTTTTCTGCTTGGAACTGCGGCAATACTTCTGCACAGCTCTGTTTCAGTCAGTATGCGGTTTGGAGTTTCATCTGTTTTTGTTTTTACCCTAATGGGAATGGCAGTTGGCAACCGGGAAAAAACCCGGCTTGAAATCCCGCCTTTTAAAACAGGCCGTATTGTAGTTATGGCGGCTGTTTTTACAGGATTGGTTTTATGGGGTAACCGAGCAGTACGCCCTCTGATTGATAGAAAAATGCTTTCTTCGGAAATAGGTTTTTTTGACAGTGAAAGAAAATGGACAGAAGAAGAACTTAAAATATACATTAAGTCGAATCCTGATGATTCACGGGCTTATTACCGGCTTGCCTGGATACAGGCGCAGGAGAGAAAATTCAGCGAAGCAATTGAAAATTTTGAAAAAACTATAGAACTTGACCGGGATAATGCCGGAGCATACAACAACCTGGGCAATATACATTATATGAAAGGAAATCAGTCAAGGGCATCATACTATTACAAAGAAGCCCTGAAAAGAGATCCCGGCCTTGCCGATGCCAGCTTCAATCTCGGTTATATATACTATCACAGAGGTATGCTTGAAGAAGCAACAAAAGAATTTGAAAGAGTACTGCGTATAGAACCTCAAAATTACAAGGCAAGGACAATGCTGGAGAGAATGGTTCAGTAAAACCTGCCTAAAATCTATACCCGCCCCCGTTTCTGACAAGTCTTTTACATACAATAATCAAGATTTTCAAACTTTAACCTTTCTAATATTTCCAAAAGACTTGACAAATCCAAAAATACCACACATAATTTAATTGGAAATGTTAGAACTTATGAAGTTGTAATAAATTTAAATAAAAAGAGGAGACGAAATGAACAACCCAAAACTGGTAAAGATCGGGGACCTCGCGCGCGCATGCAAGTTACCCGTATCAACGGTTAGGTACTACAACAGCCTGGGGATAATTGAAGAAGCCTACAGGACCCCGGGCAGGGTAAGGCTCTTTAATCGCGACCGGATGCTCGGTAAAATAAGAAAGGCAAGAGCAATCAACAGCAACCGCACTCTCGAGCAGGTAAAAGCCCTGGTATAGTGAGACAAAGATGAATACTGTGCTTAATGATAAAGCGGCCTGACGTTTGAGTACCAAAAACAAAGAGAAACTGAAGATTGGCGAACTGGCCAAAGATACAGGTCTCCCCGTATCCACTATCCGCTACTATACCCGCCTTGGTCTTCTCAAAGAAGCATATCGGACTCCCGGAGGGGTGCGGGTGTTCAACCGCAGGAAGGCGCTGAGAGAATTGAAGAATATTAAAGCCAAAAGCGGCAGCAGTTCTCTTAAGAGCATCAAGGAGCTTTTGGAGAAAAGATGAAGATTAACTGCATATTTGTTTTCATAAATAAATATCTTCTTAAGCTACGCAGGAGCGTTTTGTTCATTACCAAACCCCTTAAATTAAGTTGTCTTAAAATCCCCGGGACAGCTGTAATTATTTGTATGATTCTTATAGTCGGGGGTAAATCAGTGTTTGCTCAAACTAATATATCTTCAATAGAGGAGCTTGATAACATAAGAAACAATCTATCGGGGAGTTATATTCTTACGAAGAACTTGGATTTTAACGACCCGGACTCTTATGATAACCCAGCGAGTTCTATCGCTTATACCACAGGCGACGGCTGGGAGCCGATTGGAATATTTACCGGCAGCCTTGACGGCCAGAACTATACGATTAGCAACCTCTACATTGACAGGTCTGCCACAAACCAGGTCGGCCTCTTCGGTTGGTTTCAGGGTACGGTGAAGAATTTGGGGCTGGTAGACGTAGACATAACCGGTGCTCAGTACACAGGAGGCTTGGTAGCGCACAATGGATACTGGGGCGCCTCTTCAGAGATAGACAACTGCTATGTGACCGGCTCTGTCAGCGGCACCAGCCGTGTCGGCGGCCTGGCAGGAACAAATCAAGGACCAGGCGTAATAACCAACTCCTATTCAGAGGCCACAGTAACCGGCAGCGGCGGCGACGTAGGCGGCCTTGTGGGTTATCTCTACGGCTCCAATGCGACCGTAGAGGACAGCTATGCCACCGGCAGTGTAGAGGGCGGCGGTAACGACGTAGGCGGCCTCGTGGGACGTATAGCTAGCGCCAGCCCAAACCCAGTTATAACCAGGTGTTATGCCACCGGCAGCGTGGAGGGAGGCGGTAACAATACAGGTGGGTTAATTGGAAATAATTCCGGAAATGTATCCGACTCCTACTCAACCGGTGATGTAATCGGTTTAAACTGGCAGACTGGCGGTTTTGTTGGGTTTAATAATGGTACAATTAACAATTGTTATTCAACTAGCGATACTAGTGCTATCGGAGATAATCCCAATCGTGTAGGAGGATTTGTAGGTCAGAATGATAATGGAACGATAAATAACTCATACTCAACAGGTAATGTTACAGATGGTAACAATATCTTGGGTGGGTTTGCTGGGACAAATGAAACTAACGGAACAATAACCAAATCCTACTCAATCGGTTCTGTTAGCGGAAGCGGCAGTAAAGGCGGATTTGTTCAGGCCAATGCTGGAACCGTAGAAGACTCCTTCTGGGACACCGAAACCTCCGGGCAGGCATCAAGCGCCGGTGGTACGGGCAAGACGACGGATGATATGCAGAGTTTTGTTACTTATACGGATACTGATACAGTAGGACTGGACGATGAATGGGATATGAATATAGTTTCTGCTGGACAAGAAGACACCGGCTATGTATGGAATATTGTAGATGGTGAAATATATCCATTTTTAAGCTGGGATGAAAACCCATTTTTCGGTGGAGGCGATGGTCTGTCTTCCGGTACTGCTTATGAGATTGAAAACTGGTATCACCTTAATATGGTACGCGATAACCTTGATAAATATTATAAGCTCATGAATGATTTGGATGGAGCAACCGACGGCTATGATATCCACGCATCATCTAACGCAAACAGCGGCGACGGCTGGGAGCCTATAGGAACAACGGGCGATGAATTTACCGGCAATTTTGACGGCCAGGGGTATGAAATTAAAGATCTGTTCATAGACCGTAGCGAATCTCGTGTAGGGCTTTTCGGTCGTATTCTAAATGCTAAAGTAGAAAAAGTGGGGCTTGTTGATGTCGATGTTACCGGAGGATCAGAAAATGGGGATTATACAGGTGGATTAACAGGGAATGCCCGATTGTCAGAGGTTTCACAATGTTATGTTATTGGAGATGTTAGTGGAGGTGGACGCACAGGACTTCTTGTAGGAGTTTTTGATTGGGGTGATATTTCCGAGTGTTTCAGTGAGGGAAGTGTGACAGCAGCAGGCCGTGCCGGAGGCATTGTAGGTGAAGCTTGGGGAGGAAACATACTCGATTCATATTCACATGCAAGTGCGAATGGTGGTTGGGAAACTGGAGGGTTAGTAGGACAAGGTAATTCAAATTTAACTGTAGAGAGGTCGTATTCAACAGGATTAATCGGAGGCTCTGGTAGGGGTGGGCTTATCGGAGGAAGTGTAGGCAGTTCAGTGGCTGATTCCTTCTGGGATGTTGACACATCCGGCGTGGGCACTGATGGTTCAACCGATGATTCTGATGGAGGAACAGGTAAATCTACAGCAAACATGAAAAATGTAAGGACTTTTACCGATGTGGCTTTTAGTACCGGACTGAGTAGCGCGTGGGATTTTGTGGACGATCCACATGATGATATTGGTGTTGACGATATATGGGATATAGATGGGGATATAAATAACGGATATCCTTTCTTAAGCTATTATACACCTGCTGCTGATGATAATATGGTTCTAAATCCAAGCTTTGAAGATGGGATTGAAAGCGAGGATCCCCGCCTGGCAAAATATTGGGATCTTACAACATCTGTTACTACAGGCGACAGGTCTGATGAAAAAGCAAATACCGGGAATTGGTCCTGTAAACAGGGAAGTCTTACGGGTGATTTTAGCAGGACAATTAAATCTACTGAAATTTATGTGGTTGCAGAGTCAACATATTACGTAACCGGCCACTATTATGTTGTAGATCCCAAAGATGGTTCTCAACCAGAAGATTACAGATTATTTATCCGGGCTCAGTTCGATGGCTCCGATTCAGGTCAGGTGCCCGGCGCGGGGTTTAATCCGACGTTGTTTAATACATGGGTTAGGGTGGATCATGAAGTAGAAGTTCCTGCGGGTAAGAGTTATGTAAATGTAGTAATTACAGCCCGGCGTGACGGTACTGTTACACCCACGGATGTTTACTGGGATGATATATGGTTTTCTGATGAAGAAGCTCCCGGTAATTGGAATGCCCCTTCTGGGTTTTCCGAAGGAGCGGGTACAGGCGGCGACCCCTATGTGATTGAAAACTGGCATCATCTGAATAATGTGCGCGATAACCTCGGTGCTTCATTTGCCCTGGCTTCGAATCTGGACTCAACAACATTCGGTTATGAAACCTATGCTTCGTCCAATGCAAATACAGGCGAAGGCTGGGAACCGATTGGAGATAATACAGATCGATTTAGCGGCAATTTTGACGGCCAGGGGTATGAAATTAAAGATCTTTTCATTGACCGTTCCGAAAGTCATATTGGGCTTTTTGGAAGTATAACGGGAGTTGTTGAAAATGTAGGAGTTGTTGATGCAGAGATTTCCGGAGTTGGAAAAGTTGGAGGATTGGTCGGTCATATACCAGGAACTGGAGGAAGAGTTTCAAAATCGTACTTTATAGGGGATATAACGGGTAGCGGGGATATGGTAGGTGGACTTGTTGGTCATTTAGAATGGGATGGTGAAGTTATAGAGTCGTATTCAGGCGGTACTGTTTCTGGGGGTGCGCGCGATAAGATTGGTGGACTTATTGGTGAGGGTGCAGGAGGAAGCAGTATTGTAAATTCGTATACCTATGCAGACGTATCCGGGAATTGGCATATAGGGGGTGCAGCAGGTTATTTTGCCGGAAGTATGGAAAAGACCTATGCGAGAGGGTCTGTGTCTGGTGGTCTTACCGGAGGGCTTGTGGGCACAAATGCTGGGACCGTAAGTGATTCTATATCTTTAGAATCTCCGGTGATAGCTTCAGATAACGGTTCTACGGTAGGACTTGTTTCCACTATGACAGTAACTGAAATGAGAGATATAGCAACATATACGACACACGTTGATTTAAGCGAGGCCTGGGACATGGTAGCGGTGGATGCGGGTGTTTCGATTGATACGCATACCTGGAATATTGTTGACGGCTTCAGGTATCCGATTCTCGGATGGCAGGAAAACCCGGCTTTTTCCCCTCCGGAAAACTTTAGAGGAGAAGCGCTTACAACAACATCAATTCTTTGGAGTTGGGATGAGGCACCGGGAGCAGACAGTTACAGTTTGTACAATGCAACCAGCTCTGAACTTATAGAAGACAATATAGTTCTTTCATCATATACGGAAACCGGTCTTACTGAATATGTTAGGTACAGCAGATTTGTCAGAGCAGTTTTTGACAGTACCGAATCTGGTGATTCAAATACTGCCTCTGTTCTTGCCGGACAAAATTGGATTCTTCATATATGGAGTGACGGAACAAATGAAGGGTGGGAATACTGCGATACAGTAGATTGTGAAGATAATATAACGTTGCCTGGAGCAGCCTCAGATGATGTGTCATTTAAGGGTCCCTACAGTTTGAAATATGAGTTTAATTTGGAAGAACAAACCCTCCCGGATGGAGTGAATCAGTCTGTATATTATGAACCCGGGGGGGTAGATTACAGTGATTATGAAGGGATAGCCGCCTACATATACATTCCTTTTGAATCAAAAACACTGCATTATGACACATTAGTGGCGGAGTTTTTCACACAAAGTGGTTCCGGTTGGGTTTGGAGGCAGGGAAGCTGGGTGGAATTGGACAGAGGCAAATGGACCAGGGTTTCCATAGACTTTGATAATGCCTACCAGGATGATGGAGAGACGCCGGCATTAGTTAGTTCAGATGATATTAGAAGGTACGGAATAAAATTCAGCGGCGGCCAAAATGCAGAGGGAACAACAGACATATACATTGACTGGGTTATATTAACAGATAGTACCGCTCCGGCAAAGGTTACAGGTTTGTCTGCGTCTGCAACTGGCAATTATGGTGAAATAGAACTGTCCTGGGATGAATCTGCTGAAGATGATGTCCTAGGGTATGAAATACATCAGAGTCAATCTGCGGGCGGTGACAGCTGGCTTATAGGG
>PWMP01000051.1 GCA_003558145.1 Elusimicrobiota bacterium | reverse complement strand
ACCTGTCCTCTGTATATTGTCGGCAGCCTGACGATTAATAAAACCGCTCCTGGGAATAAATCCTTCGGGAAATTCGTCCCTCCATCTTTTGTAGGCCACTATCCCTTCCATAATCTGCGTCCTTATTCTGTCATCATCAAGAAAACCTAGATAAGAGTCGCTGAGAGAAGTTACGGCTTCCCTTACATTATTTTTATCAAGTGCTTTTTGCAGAATGCCCTCAAAAGCAATTATCTCTGCTTTAATGAAATCTATCATCATATTTTTATCAGCTGATGAATAAGACGATTTATAAATAAGATATCTCGCTGTTTCAGAATTTCGCAGGCTGCTTCCCAGCATAGATATGCTTTCTTTAATCTGGGCATTTAAAATAGAAATCGTACCAGTGTCCGTTTCATATTTTGATGAAAAATATTTAATATCTTCTTCTGATACAGCATCCGGCGGTTTGAGAATTCTGTCTTCAATATAGTTCTCAATAGTATTCTCATCCGGAAAACTGCGTATTAAATGAGGGGACACGGCAATCACAATAGGATCCCGCGATTCGATTATTTTTTCAATGCCGTCCCTGAATTCTCCAAGAACTTTTCTTGTATAGTCAAAAGGGCCCGCAGGCGGAGTAAAGTCCAGCCGGGCTATTAAAACCACCTCTGTTACTTCAGGGGGCGCTTCAATATCAAGGGGATAATCAACAATAAGCGGGGCGGGCCGGCGGGCACATGCAGCCAGCAAAAAAACGGCAGCATAAATAAATATATAGAATTTTCTTTTTATAATCATCGTTGCTTTTCAAGTACAGCTTTTATTTCCCTGAATTCCCCTCCGGTCAGGTACATTGTTCTTTGCCAGTCTCTAAATCCTTCTTTGGTGAGGGTTATACCGTATAAGCCGTTTTCGACAGCAGATACTACAAACACTTCAGCCGGCGTCAGCCCTTTTAAATGGCCCTGTATATAGATTTTTGCACCTTCCGGGTCAGATTTAACTTTTACCCTGGCCGGATTGTACTGAGTTATTTCAGCTGCAGAATCTCTTACGGACACGTCATAGCCTGACGGCGGAACAGCGACGGGCTCTGCATCAGTATCCGGCCGCGGTTCCGATAAAAACCCGTAGAGAACAACAACCGAAACAGCAAGCGCTGCTGTATTTATGGCCAGAAGGGATATGAGAAAAAGTTTTTTTATATTAATTTTTGCCTGTACGGTCATAACAGAATGACCCTCATTTATTTTCTATGTTATTTATTTTTTTGCTTAGCCAGGCTATGCTGTCGTCAATCGCTTCAACAATATCTTTAAGTTTATCAAATTTATCAAGTGTTGTTTTCAGGTTACCCATATTTTCATTTATATTCTCCAGCTGCTGGGAATTTTTCTGAGTTAAAAACCCGACTTTTTTGCTGAGAAGTCCGAGTTTTTCTATTTCCTTTTGTATATTTTCTCCGCCGGCACCCGGTTGTCCTATTTTTTGTTCGAGTTCTTTTATCCTATCTATGATGCCCCACAGCTGATCTTCTATCCTCGAGTTTTTTTCATTAAGCTCTTTAATATATTTTCTTGAGCTTCCGGATTTTCCGGACAGGCTTTTCCAGGCAAAAATCCATAAAAACAAATTCAGCAGTGCAAAAAGTACTGCCAATGCGGCAAAAATTATTACAGGATCCATATTAAAACTCCTTATAACATTATAGAAAGACTGCTGCAATCCTTTACATCCCTTATTATGTTAGCCATTTTTTTGCTTTTAATCAAATTGCGGCCCAAATAGACGCAGAAGCGCTTGTTATTACTTTATTTATTAATAATCTTCAGTCTTAATAATTCTTCGGTAAATTTCCATGCGGCAGGAAAATTCAAGTGTTGATACCAGAGAGGCAGCTTCTTCAGGCGTCTCTGCGGCGGCAAATACACCGTGGAAACGTACAATAACTGCCGGGTTTTTCTTCATAAGAGAAGGAATCTTTTCAGCTACCTCATGTGATGCTACAGGAGAGCTCACTTCAATTACCGGAACTTCTTTAAGGTAAAACTTTCCTTCAGAGTCCGCAGGTTTTATATATTCCGCGTCTTGGGCAAGTGCCAGAGCCGCGGGCGGATGAACGTGGACAACAGAATTTTTCGACGTATTAAGGTATATAGCCCTGTGGACAATTTCCTCCATTGACGGAGGTGCTTGCTTTAAGCCTGCATAACGGAAGTTGAAAGAACTGTTCAGCGGAACTTTAACTAAGTCCTTTCTCTTTAAATTTCCCAGAATAGCCCCGGAAGCCGTTATATAAAAAAAATCTTCCGACCTGGCGCTTATATTCCCGGCAGACAGTGATACAAGCCCCTGGGTAAACATAAGAGAACCCAGCCTGCGTATACGCTCATAAACTTCCAAAGATTAATTCCCTCCCAGGAAAGAACTCAGCCTGACTATTGTATCCTTTTCGCCAAAACCGCCCGGTTTCAAAATAAAAAGCCAGTCCTTACAGGACACAAGTGAAATACCGGGCATTGGAGAAGACACTACTTTCAAGCTTTCTACCCCCAGCTCTTTAAGAAACTCATTCGCAGTATCTCCACCGGTTAAAAGCGCCCGTTTGTATGATTTCAAAAAAATTTTTTCGGCCTGACGGGCTGTTTTCTTTAAAGCGCCGCTTTTCCTGTATGACGGAGTCATTATAAGAAAATCCTTAGACCCGGAGTTTTCGCTAACTTTATTGTAATAATTTATCTGCTGCCTGGTAACCGGGTTTAAGCTGCCTGAAAATATTAAAACAGGCGCCGGTGAAAAAACTACCGCTTCCGGATTGCGCTTTGACGCCATCCAGCTATCCACAAGAAACCCCGCCCAGGCGGATGCGCCCGCAAAAAAATTGCCCTTTTCTCTGAGGGACAGCTGAAGCATATCCTTATCGCTTGATGCGTCCCTTATCATTATCTTTCCGGGGTGCTCCATCTGGGAAGCAAGAAGCTTGTTTATATTGGCTTCGCGGACCGGTGAATTGACATCATCTGCATAATGAGTATCGGTTATTATTGTTCCATTCACATAATGCACTCCGTCAAGAGTTGTTCTTCCCATAGCCGGAAATGCTGCACAAAGAGGTATGTATTCAAGTTTTAATTCAGAAAGAACGGCTTCCAGCTCGCTGCCTATGTTTCCTCTCAGTGTTGAATCTATTTTTTTATAGATATAATCGGGTTTAAACTCTTCAAGGGCTTTCAGCGTTTTACGGACACGGGAAGCCGCATCAGCCGGCGGAAGAGAACGGGAAGATGTGTTTATTATCCATACTTCTGTATCTGCCGGAGGTATTTCGAGTTTATCACAGGAACGCTGCAGCCGGGTTTTCAAACCTCTTAATACGAATTGTGATCCTATATCCCCGCCGCCGGTTAAATCATCACACAGAACTCCTATGCGCAGGGAATATTTTTTTTCTACTTTTTCGGAAATAAAGGTTCTCCCTTATTTATACTATTAAAACTGATTTCTTTATTCCACTTTATGTCGTCTACACAAGCAGGAGAAATTCCGAGCTGTTCGAACACTTGCCCGGAAGCTGACGGCATAAAAGGATATATCAACCATCCAACGGCTCTTAAAACTCTAAAAAGATTAGCAAGAACACAACCCAGCTTCCCTGGATCTTCTTTTGCGAGAATCCAGGGTTTGCTTTGTTCAACGTAAGAATTAGCTTTTTTTATAAGATCCCAGATTATATCGAGTATAGCGCTGAAATCGGCTTTCCTGTACAGCTTATCAAGATTTCCTAAAGCAGCTTCTACTGTCAGGTCCAATCCTTCAGGAGATACAGAAGAAGCATTGGGGCGGTACTTTTCAATCATGCTGAGAACTCTGCTTAACAGGTTTCCGAGTTCGTTTGCAAGTTCCGTGTCGTATCTTTCCTTGAACCGGCTTTTTGAAAAATCACCGTCCTGCCCGAAAGTAACCTGACGGAGAAGATAATACCTGAGCGCATCCACTCCCCATTCATCAGCTGCCTGAGCCGGATCGACAACATTACCCAGAGACTTACTCATTTTTTTACCTTCGCTTGTCCACCACCCATGCGCAAAAACAGTTCCGGGAAGAGGTAGATTTAAAGCCATAAGCATCGCTGGCCATATAACCGCGTGGAATTTTATTATATCTTTTCCTAAAAGCTGCATATCTGCGGGCCATAAGTCCCGGAAACACTGCTGTTCATTAAGATATCCCGGAGCCGATATGTAATTAAGAAGAGCGTCCACCCATACATAAACCGTATGGCGGCTGTCAAAGGGTAATTTTATTCCCCACTCAACATCAAGCCTGGAAATGCTCAGGTCTTTAAGTTCCCCCGCTAGAAAACCTTTTATTTCATTTTTACGGGATCCGGGCATTATAAAATCCGGATTCTCTTCTATGTGTCTGAGAAGTTTATCCTTGAAAGCTGAAAGCTTGAAAAAATAACTTTCCTGGCTCAGGCTTTCCAGTTCCCGGCCGCAGTCCGGGCACAGGTTCTCTTCCGCCTGGGAAGGAGTAAAAAAGGTCTCGCACGGAACACAGTAAAGACCGCTGTAATCACCCTTATAAATCAGCCCTTTCTCATACAGGGTATACAGGACTTTATTGACTGTATCTATATGAATTTTATCTGTTGTCCTGATAAACTGATCATAATTTATATTAAGCTTTTCCCAAAGTTTTTTAAATTTTTCCGCTCCTTCATCAACAAATTCCTTGACATCTTTATTAATCTGCCGGGCTGCCCTTAGTATTTTTTCCCCGTGTTCGTCCGTTCCGGTAAGAAGGTGCACTTCGCGGCCGCGCTGACGCCAGTACCGGGCAAGTGTGTCCGCAGCTACCTGAGTATAGGCATGCCCTATATGGGGGTCCGCATTAACATAATAAAGCGGCGTTGTTATGAGTATTATTTTATCCATTTTTTTAGCCTTTCTTTTATCCCAGGTGAAACCGAGTCCGCTTTAAACTCTTTTTCTTCTCCGCTCTTAAGATTAACCTTTATGGTTTCTTTAAACGGATCCACCCCGGAAACAGTCCCTTTTCCGGACGGTGTAAGTACTTTTTTGCCTAAGCAAGGTAATTTATGCCCTGCTTTACAATATAATTTTTCTTCAAATCTCAGGCAGCAAAGAAGACGGCCGCAGCAGCCGGAAATATTCTCGGTATTCTGAACCAGGTTCTGGTGCCGGGCCATATCAATATTTACGGTCTCAATATCTCTTAAAAAGCGGCTGCAGCATATTTCACGGCCGCAAAGTCCTATCCCGCCAAGTATGGCCGCTTCGTCTCTGACTCCTATTTGAACCATCTGAATTCTTATTTTAAACCTGGAACCCAGCTTTCTTATCAGGTTTCTAAAATCCACGCGGCCTTCCGCTGTATAATAAACGTAAAGTTTGGAGCGGTCATAGGTATAATTAAGACGGGTTAGGTTCATTGTAAGATTTTCTTTTCTGATTTCTTCTTTTACTTCCACTGTTTTTTCATCAGCGGCATTTCTGTTTTCCTGCAGTATACGGTAATCCTCTTTAGTAAGAGTTCTTATTACTTTCCATTCGTACTTATCTTTTTTATCAGGTTTTTCAGGATGCGGACTGCTTATTACTGTCGCAGTATTAAGTCCCTCGCTTGAGGCCACAAGAACTCTGTCTCCGGGATTTGTCTCTACCCTAGTTATTAAGGCGTCAAACCTGTTTCTGAGAAGGCCTATTTCAATAACTACTCGGCTCATATTAAAACTCCTGACTGTCAAGCCCGGCCAGCTTAAGAAACATACAGGACACTGTAAGGTCTATATTCGAATTTTTTTCCAGCGCGTCAATTGCATCCTGTATCAATGCAACTTTTGTGTAATTTTGTTTGTCAGGGTTTTTCCTGAAAAATGCTGCTTCTTTCTCAAGCAGGGCACTCATTTTATTAAGGCATTTGCCGCGGTCTTTATCCGCCCATTTGCCTGCCGCGTCAAAAACCTGTTCCGCCTGCAGCGGCGGTATATCAAAATCTCCCATATCCTTGAATTTAAGAAGTTTTCCCGGAGACCCTGAAGAGATTTCAATAAGCTCCTCTGAAGCTTCAATACCGTAAAGTTGTGTAAACTCTTCCATTTCAGCCCGGTTAAGAGGCCCGAAATCAACTCTCTGGCATCTCGAAACTATAGTAGGAAGAAGAGCTTCCTCTCTTGAGGTTATAAGTATTATGTGAGTATCCGGAGGTGGTTCTTCCAGTATTTTCAGCAAAGAATTCATTGCCGGGCGGCTGAGCTGACTGGCGTCATCTATTATAAAAACTTTTGTCCCGTAGCCGGATGGAGATTTAAGATAACAGTGTCTTTTTAATTCTCTTATCTGGCGTATATTTAACTTTACAGTTCTGCCGGCACCTTCATCGGAACTTTGTTCTTCGCTGTCACTGCTTGTTTTATCACTGTTTCTATTTACCCTGGAAGGAACAATATTGTTAATGAAAAGATTCCTGTCTGAAAAATCAATTTCAACAATATCTTTTTCATAATTTTTTAACGAAACGACAAAGTTTATACCGGGATGTATCCGGTTTTTTATTCCTATACAGGAACTGCATCTGCCGCAGGCGCCGTCCTCGCCGGGCTCAAGACAACTCAGCGCCGCTGCAAAAACCACTGCGGTTTTTCTTTTTCCCAGCCCGTCCAGTCCGGTAAAAAGAAGAGCGTGCGGCCTTCTCCCCGAAACAGAAAAACTTTTTAAAAGTTCTATATTCTTCTTGTGACCTATTATATCCGAAAAATTCAATTTAATTACCTTCTGTTAAAAATGTCTATGATTTATAAATGCTTTACTGCCGGGCATGAGGCTGCTTAAGCATCTGGTGAAATGATAGCAAAAAACGAACCGTATTCCAACGGTTTTTATATATCAGCGGATTTTAAGGGCAGAAGCCCGCGCTGATGTACGGTTTCTATTATCTTCTTATGAACTTTCTCTTGAGGGGCTGCAGTGTCAATTACAACTATGTTTTTATCGCTTTCTGCCATTTCAAGATATCCCTGCCTGACTCTTTCATGAAACTCCGTTGTTTCAAGTTCCAGTCTGTCAAGCTGGCGGCCTGATTGCTTTACTCTCCTCAAACCGCTGCGGCTGTCAACATCAAGGACTATTACAAGGTCAGGCTTTATTCCGCAGGTAGCAATTTCATTAAGGCGCTGAATTAAATCCAGGTCAAGCCCGCGACCGTATCCCTGGTAGGCCATACTCGCGTGGGTATACCTCTCGGATATAACAAAATCGCCCCTTTCAAGGGCCGGCCTTATAAGCTCATCAGTATGCTGGCTCCGTCCCGCAGCATAAAGAAGAAGCTCGCTTCGGGGGGATATCCTGCTGCCGCGGTCAAGGAGTATGCGACGGAGTTCCTCGGCTATGCTGACTCCCCCCGGCTCCCTGGTGCGTACAACCTTGATTCCGGAACCGGATATATAACCGGCAAGAAGGATCGCATGGGTAGATTTTCCCGAACCTTCCGGACCTTCAAGCGTTATAAATTTTCCCTTTAAATTCTCAGTCAACACGCCTCGTTCTTAATACAACATCCCTTGTAAGCCGGTTCCACATATCCCCCTTTCTAATTAAAAGTCTTATATGAACAGATTCATATCTTGCGTCTATAGTTGAATAAATTACTTCAAAATCTTCAACTCCCTCACTTACAAGCGTAGACACTGCACCCTTCATCCGTCTATGAATGGAGTCGCTAGTTTTAAAATAGCTTATTTCCAGGTCAGAGTGCGACCAGTCAATGGTTGACTTGCTTATTTTAAATACAATTTCATCCGCAACTGCCCCGGGCGAGGGTATAGTGACTGTAGAAGCCTGCCTGATATACATAGACATCTCATCAAGGGCAAGGCGCGAATCGGACTGAACATCTGCCGCATCCCTGCTTAGATTCCATGACTGGAATGTCTGTCTGAAGAACGTTAAACCCATCATCCCTACTATTGAAAACAGGGCAATTACAATCATAAGTTCAATAAGAGTTACGCCGGCATTCTTTTTCATTATTTTACTATCGCTACCTTTGAAGTATCTTCCCCGTCCGGGACCTGAATGTTTATATAGTAAATACCGCTTGCTACCGCTTTTCCCCTGCTGTTAAGTCCGTTCCACTGTATAAATTTTCGCACCCCGCTGTCAACACGCTCGTCAAGAAGAGTTATGATATGATTTCCCATTATGTCGAATACTCTTATCGTTGCTCTGCCTCTCTCCAGAGCAAAATATCCTATATCAACTGTATGCACTCCCGGCTGGGTTATTAGATTGTTTTCAACCGTTAGAAGCCTTACGGGAGTAATCGGGTCGCTCCACTCTGACCAGCCGTCATCAGGGCCGGCTGAAGTATAGTGCGGAGAAGCGGGGTTGAAGTGCCAGTCCGCAAAATCCTGTTCAATTTTATCCCTATCTTTACCTGTTACATTTGAGAGCTCTCCTATAGTATTTATTGTACTTAAATTAATGCCCTCGTAATTATAACCACCGTAATAATCAAAATACCCGCTCGTCATAGTTGTTAAATATACGGCAAACGGAAAGTGCATGGAATACCCGTGACGCGCCTTGACCCTTATGCGATAGCTTTTATCGTAGCTTCCCTTATGCTCGTATTCAAAAGTACCGCTTTCACCCCATACGGAAGGACCGCTCCCGGGCCAAATTTCTTTTTCTTCTATAATATTGTCTTTCTCGTTAAAAACACCCCCATGTTCAATTTCCTGAAGCTGTAAGTAAGCTCCGAAAATCCTTGTCTCCATATCTTCGGAAGAACCCCGGTCTAATGTGAAAATGAGATTCCTGTCATAGGTGTATTCTCCCTCAACCAATGGTTTTACAGGGTATCCCGTCGGGGGCGTGGTATCTATAAAAATTTTATTTTCACTCCATCCATCGCCATCGCCGGCAGCGTCCCCCCAGGTAAACCCGAGAGAAGCGTCTATGGACTGTACCGCCCAGTGGTAATTGCTGCCGGACACTTCAACCGCTCTTATATATTTAAAGTGCTCCATATCGGGAATCTGGCCGCTTTTTATCCTGCTCTCTTGATGT
>PWMP01000083.1 GCA_003558145.1 Elusimicrobiota bacterium | reverse complement strand
GGAGCAGGCGCAAGGTCCCTGGGAATGGGGAAGGCGTTTGTTTCCATTGCAGATGACGCCTCGGCTGCATACTGGAACCCGGCAGGACTTGCCGGTATTTCCCGTCCCGAGCTTACGGCTCTTCATACAATACTCTGGGGCGGCACAGTTTATGATTTTATAAGTTATGTTCAGCCTACCGAATTCGGAGGAACTTTCGGATTCAGCGGTACCAGGCTGTTCCTGGGATCAATAGAAGGGAGAGATTCAGACAATAGAAAAACTTATGATTTTGAAGATATTCAGAGCGCCTATGGAGTGTCATACGGTCAGCGTGTTCTTGATAATCTTGCTATCGGCGGCGGATTTAAGCGTATGACACATACTCTGGATGATCACACCAGCGGAAATTATACAATGGACCTTGGTGCCCTCTATTCTCCGATTGACAATCTCAGCCTTGGAATGAACCTGCAGAATCTTTTTGCAGTCAAGTTTGGTGATTCCACAGAAACCACCCTGCCTATGAACTTGCGCTTGGGAGTAAGTTATACTTTTCTACGGGACAGACTGACTCTTGCAACGGATATAGCTACTTCTATTTACGGCTGGAGTATGGGGCTTCCCGTTTTTATGGGAGCCGAGTACCTCGCTATGGATTTTCTTGATATCAGGTTTGGAATTGACCGGGAAGAAATAAACATAGGTTTTGGATTGTCTTATCTTGATTACGGGCTGGACTATTCCTATGCCGCTCACGATTTAGGCGGGTCTCACAGGGTTTCCGCAACTGTAAAACTCGGCAGGTCAGTAGAAGAAGTAAAGCGACGCACAGCGCAGGAACGAGAGGTGACCGGGGATGCTGCATACAGAGCCGGCTTATTCAGAGAAGCTGCAAGATACTATGAAAGTGCCTACGCAATGGATCCTTCCGACAGGGATCTTGCGCGCAAGTTAAATCTGCTCAGCAGAATTGCTCAGGTTGTACCCTCCCGTGACGATGATACCCGCGAGGGTGAACTTCTAAGAAGAGGACTGATGGAATACATAGAAGACAATAATACGGACCTGCTTTTACTTGCGCTGAATCACATAATTGCTCTTGATCCCGATGACCGTCAGGCGGAGAATCTGATGCGTCTTATTGCTTCAATAGAGGGTATTGCTCAGCCGAGAATAAGAGTTGCTTCCGGTATGTCACTTTCCGAATACAAATTGCACAGGTCGCTTCAAAGATTTTATGAAGGAGAATATTCCAGGGCTATAGAGATGGCGCAGGACGTTCTTGTAATAGAACCCCGTAATGCGGAAGCTTACAAGAGAATAGGTTCGGCTTTTTACGCAATGGGCAATGAAGAAAGAGCTGTAGAAAACTGGCAGGAATCTCTTAGGCTTAATCCTGCAGACACCCAGCTGGAAAGATTCCTTGAAAGAGTGAGGGGAACAGAGGAACGGCCGCCGGTAGAAAACATGTTAGATGAATTTTAAAGGAATCGAGTATGAATAAAATAATAAAAATAATGGTACTGATTCTGGCGCCCCTTCTTCTGGGCGCTTCTGATTTTATGGATTATACCACCTTGATGAATCAGAAAATGGAGACAGAAAGGCGCCTGGAAGATCACCTGCAGGGAATTATTTCCAGGATAGTGGGCGAAGGGAGAGCCACTGTTTTAGTCAGTGTAAACCTTTCGGACCTCAGCCGGAGCCGCGAAACCGTAGAAGAATGGCTCGAAAGGGATGAAGACGCTGAACGGCGGCTTCCCATGAGAGAAGAATATCTTCCAGGCATACCGCGCAGGGAAGATATGACTGAGAGAGAAACAGAAGTTGCCGAGCGTGTAGGCGGAAAGCGCCTTCAGGATGTTATAACTCTACCTTCGGAATTTATAGATAATATGCGAATAAGCCTTATAATAGATTCCACTATACCGGAAACTGTAATTGCGACGATTGAAAACGTTATAACGGAGGTTATGGACCTGGATGCCGCGCGGGGAGACCGCCTTACTATACAGACAGTAGATTTTGCCGGGAGAACAGTTGATTTTATGGGGCTTCTTTTTAATCCCAATTTCTATGTAGTAGCGCTGGTTGTTATTGCTCTTACCATACTTTCTCTTTTTCTTTTTGGACCGCTTAGAAAGTTTCTGTTTACAACCCTGCAGACTATGAAAGATTTAAAAGAAATGAAGAGTGAAACCGAATACACTGGCGGTGGCAGCGGGGGAGGAGGGGGTTTTGGAATAACTCCCGATGGTGAAATTGAGATGGAAGAAGAAATAGAAGGAGATGAAGAAGAACAAAAAGAGGGGGGAGAAGATATAGAAGATGAGGAGTTTAAGAAAATGACATATATACCGCTTAAATTTTTGGAAAATAAAGATTTGAAAAAATTGGCTTACCTTTTAAGCTTTGAAAAACCGGAGGTTGTCGCGCTTTTGCTTAAATACCTGCCTTCTCCGCGTGCAGCAAAAGTCTTAAGTTCTATTCCGGGCGAGGAGAAAACTATAGGAATACCAAAGGAAATAGTAAAATTTCAGAGAACTTCAAAGGAAGTAATGCAGAAGATAGACGAATTCCTGAGCAGAAAAATAGATTATATCGCCGGCGGTGTGGAAAGTCTTGTTGAGATGTTTGAAATGATGGACGAAGAAAAAAGAGAACAGCTGCTTAAGCAGATGTCTTCGGAAGATCCTGAATTTGCCGAAAAGATACAGAAGCGCATTTTCAGTTTTGAAAATATTGTTAATATGGACGATGTATCTATACAGACTCTAATACAGGAAATGGAAACAGCCGATTTGGGCGCGGCTCTTAAAAACGTATCAGAAGAAGCAAAAAACAAATTTATATCCAATATGAGCGAAGGAGCAGCCGCTCTTTTAAAGGAAGAAATAGAGTTTGGAAAAAAACTTACAGAAGAACAGATAAAACAGAAACAGATGGAAGTGGTAGCAAAAATAAAAGATTTGGAAGCATCCGGCTCTATATCTTCTGTAACGGGTGCATCCAAAGAAGAATTGTGGGTGGAAGAACTCGGTGAAGGCGAAAAAGAAGGAGTCCTTGAAGAGATAATAAAGGCCGCCCAGGAGGCATATGATAAGAAACAGCAGCTTGAAGCCGCCGAGGCCGTCGGCCAGCAGGATGACGAAGCTGCATTTGAAAGCTACCGGAAAGGACTGGAACTTTATAAAAAAGAGGATTACGAAAACGCCATCAAGGAGTTTAACAAATCCATAGCCTCTAACCCGTCCCTGTGGCAAAGCTATCAGTATATAGGTTCCTGCTGTCTTGCTCTTGATAACGAAGCGGGCGCCAAAAAGGCCTATCAGAAAGCCCTCGAGCTTAATCCGTCAAACCAGCAGCTCCGACAGTGGCTGAACAGTCATTGAAAGAGAGAATAAAATGAAAAGCTTGAAAAAAAAGCAATACTGTATTAGTACTGTACAATTCTTATGAATTCTGAAAAAAATAAAAACGATAAAGGGTTGGGTCTTCCCGGCCCGCCTCCGCCTCCCGATTCGGGAGCTGCCGGGAAGAAGTTTATTCCCGGAATACCTGATATGCCGCCGATGCCCGGTTCCGGGCCTCCTTCTCCTCCGGCAGAGGATGTTTTTACCCCGCCGGCACCCGCTCCGTTAAAGGGAAAGCAACGTTTCGGTGGGAGAGAAATGCAAATAGAAGAAGAAATATCCCGTTTGGATAGCCGCATGGAAAAGGAACGGCTTCAGCTTATGGAAAGGCTTAAGGAAAAAGAAAATGAAAATATCCGCCTGCAGGAACAGTTTCTTGAAAAAGAAAAAGAAGACGCCCGCCGTAAACAGGATGAATTTGATAAACTCAAAGAAAAGCTGCAGCAGCAGTTTATTGCAAAAGAAAAGCAGCTTAAAGAGGAAAGGGAGCAATGGCGCAGGGAACTGGACGAAATAAGAAAAGAAAGCCGGAGCCGCCTTGTCCTTGAGCAGACTCAAAATCATATTCGCACAGAAGCACAGCAGCAGGCTCGCGAAGAATTCCAGCAGCAGATGAAAGAAATGAAAAAGGAGCTTGAAGAGGCTCGTCGCCGCGCTTACGAAGAAGCTATTAAGCATAAGGAAGAAGAGAAGAATTCTATTAAGGTGGAACAGGCCCTTAAAGAAGTTCTACAGTCAAGCTCAATGACCCAGAAGGCCGAGCAGGTTGAAGAGCAAAAAGAAAAACTCCGCGAAGAACTTTACCAGCTTGAACAAGAACTTGCCGCCCAGAAAATTAATATGACCCGTAAGCTGCAGGAGAGCGAGAATCTAAGAGACAATGTCCGTCTTGATTACCATAACCGGATCCGTGAAAGCAGGAATCAATACGAGAATAAAATAGCCCAACTGAGAGAAACCACTTCCGAGTTGAATAATAAACTGTGGCAGACTAAAAACAGTTATGAAAATAAAAAGGAACTCTGGGAGGAAGAGTAAGGGAAAACATACAGGAAAAAGAAAACCTCATACTGCAATATCAAAAACAGATAAGCGAACTCAAGCTGGCATACGAACAGAAAATTACAGATGCGGTAAGTGCGAAGGAATCTGCTGAAAACCGTTACTGGAGCATTAAAGAAAAGTTTAATGAAAAGACCGTTGAGCTTAATTCGCGTATTAAAGAACTGGAAAAAGAAAAAGATCTTATAGAAAAAGAATACAGGATGAAGGTTTCAGTCCTTGAAAATGCGCTTAATGAAGAAAAAGCCGAACTTACTGCCCAGAGAAAGGTAAATGAAGAAAAAATTAACCGGCTTAACGATGAGCTTCATGCCAGGGAAAACAGGTATAAGGAAAAAGTAAGCGACATAGAGATAAATTATTCCGAAAAGATTCAGAATATAAAAGAAAAGAATAAAAGCGGTATTTCTGAAAATGAAAGAGAAATAGAACGTCTTAAAGCGCTTCTGAAGGAAAGCCGTGAAAAATTGTCTCAGATTGACGGAGGACTTAACCGGGATTATGAAAACAGCAAAAAAGAACTCCAGGCCGCCAGGCACCGGGCGGAAGAAGAAAAAAACAGGTACCGGATAAGACTTCGGGAAATAGAAAATGATTATGAAAAGCGCCTTTGCGAACTCAGGGAAAAAAACACCCATCTTGAAGCAAAGATAAAATCTCTCGAAGAAAAAAGAGAATCCTCTATAGATCAATATAATGATAAAATAGAAAAACTTGCGGCAAAAATAAACGAGCTTAAAATTGAAAACGCCGCCTTAGAGGGAGATTTGTTGAAAACCGAGAGGCAGATGGAGAATTCGGACAGGGCCTTAGAGGATATGGCCCGCAAAAACGCCGAAATCCACCATCGCCTTATTAACAGCAAAAAAGAAAACGATGAGGATATTTACCGCCTCCGGGATGAAATAAATATCCTGCGTAGGGAAAAGACCGATGCTTTGCGCAGAATTGAAAACGAAAATTCCAGGGAAACAGAGCTTTATGAAAGCCAGCTTCTGCAGGCGCGCCGGGCAACAGAAGAGCTTCGCCGCGAAAAAGACCGCCAGATAGATTCAATAAAACAGCAGTTCGATAATTACAGGAAAAACTTTAATTGGCTTAAACAGGAGTGGCAGCAGCAGAAAGACGAACTTCAGGAAAGTTTCGGTGAAAAAGAAAAAGGATATAAAAATGAAATAGAACAGCTGGGAAAGGCGCTTGATGAAGTTCAGCAGCTTAAAAAAGGAGCGGAAAATGAACTTAATGCTGCCGTCGACTCGCTTAGAAAAGAAAAACAGGCCCGGCAGGACAGCTTCGCTGCCCAACTTCAGCAGTCAAGAGACGAATTTGAAACTAAAAAGACAGAGCTTTATGAAAAACTTAATGAAAAGCAGAAAAACATAAATGACCTGACTTCCCGGCTTGATTCGGAAAAAACAAGCTATGCCTATAAGATTCAGCGGGCGGAAGAAGAGAAAGAGTCGGTTGCGCGGGAAAAAGAAAAGCTTGAAATACAGTTTAAAAAACTGGAAAAAAATGCCCAGGAGCTGAAACTCAGGTATGAAGATGAATCTGAAGAAAACCGTAAACTAAGGGAGGCCCTTCACCATAGCGAGAGAAAGTACAGGGATGAGATACAGGAGCAGAAAGAGCATTACGAAAGAATCCTGAAATCCCGAAGTGAAACAGATAAAGATATAGAGATTTGTGAGTATGAGAACCTGAATTCCGAAAACAGGGAATTAAAACGGCAGCTTCAAACGGCCGAAACCGAAATAAATCAGCTTAAATTAGAGATTAGAGAAAAAGATTCGGAGCAGAAAAAGCTTCAGGATGAGATAGCGGAACGCACCGCCGAAATTAATGAAAAAATTAAAGAAAAAACTGAAGAAATTAATGATCTGAAACAGGAACTTCAGAAAAGGCAGTCTATTATAACGCAGTTTGAAGAGAAAACAGCCGAAAGTGAAGATATTAAGCTGAAGAAGCCGGATATATACCAGCTGAAAAGCAAAAACAGGGAATTAGCGGAGCATCTTGAGCAATCCTTGCGTGAAAGAGATGTTCTTGAAGAGGAAAACAATAAACTTTTATCCGAAAATAGTACAATACAGCAGCAGCTGGACCGTCTTTCCCTGCAGCTTGAAGAAAAAGAGAAAGAAATAAAACAGTTGAAAGCTGAAATACCCGGAGAAGAAATTATATCCGGAAAAGATAGTGAGATAGAAGAACTTAAGAACGAAATTGTTCAGATTAGAGCCGCCCTTTCGGATTCTGAAGATAAAATAAAACAACTTTCCGATGCCGCATCCGGTGCGGAAGCTCTTATGGGCCAAAAAAAGGAGATAGAAGAACTTTCTGCTTCGCTTGCGGAAAAACATTTGAAAGAAATTGAGGAAAAGAAAAAAATAATAGAAGAATTAAGAAATGAACTTGAAGAATCACTTAATGAACTTGAAGAAAGAGAACAAGATCCATCTTACAAAGGGGTTTCCTCAGAAAAACTTCAGGTGCTTAGCGGTGAGAACGCAGAACTTAAAGAAAAAATAAGAGAACTGGAATCGCAGCTTGAAATAGGAATGGAACAGCTTCGCAGTGAAAATATTCTTCCCGCTGCGGATACCGGTGAAATAGATGAAAAAATTCAGAAAATCAATGAAAAATGGAAAAATAAGTGGATAGATCGCGAACAGAAAGTAAAAGATTTCATATCACAGGCAAAAGATAAACACCGTCAGCTTAAGGAAAAGCTTCAGGTTTCTCTTGAAGACCAGAAAATTCTTTCGCAGCTTGCAGAAAAAGAAAAAAAGCAGAAACAAAAAGTTGTACTGGAGCAGGCTGAACTCATAAAAGAGCTGGAAGAAAGTAACAAGTCTTTTGTTAGTAAAATTCTTGCCAAATTTAAAAAGGGCGGCTCAAAAGGCGTCCTCATTCTTTAAAGAATTATGATAAATGTCACAAAACTCAATGGCGACAGTATAATTCTTAATGCCGAATTGATAGAAACAGTAGAATCGCGTCCCGATACGCTTATTACCCTTACTACCGGAAACAAGATTATGGTAAAAGAGAAAGTCGCAGAGATAATAAAAAGGGTAGAGGATTATAAAAAACATGTAAATATGCTTACCCGCGAGAAACTCAGCGAGCTGCTTAATGAGGAACAGGAATAAATTATGGATTTAACGACAGTAATAGGACTTTCCGGTGGTCTTATAATAGTTTTTACCGCGGTTGCCCTTCGCGGAGGCATGGTAGGGCTGCAGGGTTTTCTTGACCTGCCATCTGCTATGATTACATACGGCGGTACGTTTTCCGCACTTATGGTGAACTATCCAATTGATAAGGTAGTAAAAGCGTTTAAAGTTGTTAAAAAGGTGTTTGCCGAACAGCAGGACAATCCTAACGAATATATTGAAATATTCCGCCAGCTGATTATAAAAGCCTCAAAACAGGGAGTCCTTTCTCTTGAAGAAGATATAAAGGAAATGGATAATGAGTTTTTGAGAAACGGCGTAAAAATGGTCATGGACGGCCAGAGTCAGGAGCACATAACAGAGGAGATGGAAACCGAGCTCGCATTTACCCGGGAAAGACATAAAGTCGGACAGGAAATTTTTGTAACGCTGGGTACATATTCCCCGGCTTTTGGTATGATAGGAACTATTATGGGTCTTATACTGATGCTTGCGGACCTCCAGGATACAGCCCAGATAGCCGCCGGGATGGCTGTAGCGTTACTTACAACCTTTTACGGCGCGCTTGGTGCTTATCTCGTATTTCTTCCCATAGCCGGTAAGCTTAAAAGACGTTCGGAAGAGGAACTTTTCCTCAAAAGCGTTATAACCAGGGGCGTTATGTCCCTGCATGCGGGTGAAGTCCCTTCTATAGCGGTAGCCAAACTGCGCGCGTATATACCACGCTCCTCTTTTATGGATCCTTCGGTAACAAAGAAAGGGAAAGCTGCTGAAAAAGATAAAAGCAAAAAGAAGAAAAAAACAAAGGTAAAATACCGTAAAAAGAAAAAATAAATGAGCAAGATCGCCGCATTTAAAAGATCGCTCCCCAAAGATGAAGGGGATATAGAAGTCGGCAAAGGATCTCCGCCCTGGATGACAACTTACGGGGATCTTGTTACTCAGCTTTTGATTTTTTTTGTTATGATGTTCGCTCTTGCCGCCACTCTAAACGAGCTTCAGCTTGTCAGCATAAAGCGAAGAATTGAAAACTACGCTTATGCAAACAATCTTGAGCACCTTATAATGCTTGAGATTAACCCTAAAGGCCTGGTAATAAGCCTAAGCGAAAAAATGATGTTTGACTCCGGCCGTGCCGATATATATGAAGACGCAAAGGCCATACTTGCCGCGATAGCCGGGGAAATAATGGATGTGCCTAATCCGGTCAGGATTGAAGGGCACACGGACAGTGTTCCAATAAGTACCGAAAGATTCCCGTCAAACTGGGAACTGTCAACTGCCAGGGCAACAAATGTTGCGAGATACCTGGTTGAGAATCTTGAGTTTCCTCCTGACCGCATAGCAGCCGGCGGCTACAGCAAATACCATCCTGCTGTCGGTACAGAACTGGAGGAGGAAATATTTAATTATAAAATGAAAGTAAGAGAGATTCCCCAAAAGTATTCCCTTGAACTGAGGCGGGCTTCTACACCGGAGGAGCAAGACACAGTGATGTTAAGAATAAGAGAGGAGCAGCTTGCAATGCAAAGGGAAATGCAGGAAATAATTTTGGAGCATATACGTGTTGCAAACCTTGACGCTGACAGAAGAGCCCGAAACAGGAGGGTTGACATAATAGTGGAAAGAATAGGCACTACGGTAGAAAGAAGAATGGATACCGCAGCGCCTATTGCTTCTTCATATTAGCATAGGATAAAATATAGTTTGCAAAATACTTTAAAATTTATTATAACAACTGTATGAGGAATAAACATGTTAAAATTTCAAAAATGAACTGGTGGTGGCCCATGTAGGGAGCGTCG
>PWMP01000208.1 GCA_003558145.1 Elusimicrobiota bacterium | reverse complement strand
TTTCCCGTTTTTAAATATTTCTTGAGTCCTGCAAGCGAAGCTGCAGAAGCTGGCTCCACAAAAACGCCTTCCTTATCTGCAAGGTCGCGCCAGGCCTGTATTATTTCCTTATCGCTAATACTGTCTATTACTCCCCCGGAAGCGTCACGCGCCTCAACAGCCTGCCGCCATGAAGCGGGATTTCCTATTTTTATAGCAGTGGCAACAGTCTGCGGATCTTCTATTTTTCTATTCTCAACTATGGGTGCAGAACCGGAAGCCTGAAATCCCATCATTTTGGGCGGAGCGTAGCCTTTGCTTTCTTTAAGTTCACAGTATCCTTTCCAGTAAGCGGTTATGTTGCCGGCATTACCTACAGGCATAAATTGATAGTCGGGAGACTTACCCAGCACCTGTGCAATTTCATAGGATGCGGTCTTCTGGCCTTCAATCCGGAAAGGGTTAAGCGAATTAACGAGTTCTACGTTATAGCTTTCGCATATTTCCCTTACGATCTCAAGACACCTGTCAAAGTTGCCCTTTACCGCAACTACGCTTGCCCCGTGTATAAGGGCTTGGGACAGTTTACCCAGGGCTATTGAACCCTCCGGTATAACAACCATACATTTTATACCCGCTTTGACCGCATAAGCAGCTGCCGACGCCGAAGTATTGCCGGTAGAAGCGCATATAACTGCTCGGGCTCCTTTTTCAACTGCTTTTGAAACGGCTACCGTCATTCCCCGGTCTTTGAAAGAACCGGTGGGGTTCATCCCTTCGTATTTTAAGAATATCCTGAAGCTTACGCCCAAGTTTTCTTTCAGGTTTGAAGCTTCTATCAGGGGAGTAGAACCTTCCTGAAGGCTGATGACCGGAGTTTTTTGAGTTACGGGAAGGATTTCAGAAAATCTCTCTATCACGCCTTTTTTAAAATTATAAGCCATTGTCAGTACAGTTCTTTTCCAGATTCTATTCTTATAAAAACACTTTTCTTTCTTATGAAACCACGGCGGTCTATTTCTTTAAGGGCCTTTTTAAATGAGCCTTCGACCGCTTTATGGCTTATCATTACAATCGGCACTTCTCTAGCCCGGCTGCGGCCTTTCTGAAAACAGGAAGCGATTGAAACTTTATGTTTACCAAGGATGCCGGATATCGAGGAGAGAACGCCAGGTTTATCAACCGTAGTAAACCTGACATAATACTGAAACTCAAGCTTATTTATGTCTACTACTTTGACACTGGCGCCGGGTTTGGTATGTACATAGGGTATCTGTCCGGCAATACCGTAATTTATCTTCTGGGCAAGGTATATGACATCGCTTACCACTGCAGAAGCCGCGGGATAACGGCCGGCTCCTTTTCCGTAAAACATAACCTCTCCGGCGTTAGAAGCGTCAACAAGTACTGCATTGTTTTCATTGTTAACTGCCGCGAGCATATCATCCTGTGGAAGAAGTGCCGGATGCACACGAATATCAAGCCCTCCTTTCATTTTTTTCATAACGCAGAGATGCTTCAATTTAAAATTAAACATTTCACCGGCAAAAGAAAGGTCCTGTGGATGTATTTCTTCTATACCTTCCTTGTATATATCATTGTAATTTACCGGTTTAGATGATATTACGTTTGCAAGGATACACAGCTTGTGCGCCGCATCAAGCCCCTTTATGTCAGCAGACGAGTCCGGTTCGGCAAAACCGGCTTCAGTCGCTTCGCCCAGGGCATACTCAAGGGTACATAACTCCCTGGCCATTTTCGTAAGTATATAATTAGAGGTTCCGTTAAGTATAGCTTTAATCTTAGTTATATCATTGGAAGCAAGCCCTTCATTTATTCCCTGTATAACGGGTATACCGCTTCCTGCGGAGGCTTCGAAATAAATCAGGCATTTATTGTCTCTTGCCAGAGAAAATATATCGTCCCACTTTTCCGCTATAAGGGCCTTGTTGGCGGTAACCACATGCTTTTTCTGCTTAAAACAGGAGGTAATTATTTCATATCCCAGTTTTACGCTGCCGGTAAGAACTACAACCAGTGATATTTCTTTATCATTTACTATCTCTTTCCAGTCGGAAGTAAAAATTTCCTTAGGTATTTTAAGCTCACTTGCAATACTTTTTCGGACATCGCAAACTTTTTTTATCTTTACGGGAGCGCCTACTCTCGAGGAAATAAGAGAGCGTTTTTTATTAAGTACTTTCCATACACCTCCCCCTACAGTGCCGAGCCCTATTATTCCTATGTTTACACTCATATCTTGTTTCTTCCTCTTTTATGGCGGTCCCATACGCAAAAACTTCTTAAGCCGCAGCAGGGCGTCGTGAAACCTCTGGTAGTGGGTCACCATTGCTACCCTTACATATCCTTCACCGTAAGAACCAAAACCTATTCCCGGCGCTACAGCTATCCCGGTCTTTTCAATAAGCAGCTCGGCAAACTCAAGCGAACCCATGTCCCTGAATTTCTCAGGCTGCCGGAGCCACATATACATTGTCGCCTTGGGCAGACTGGCAGGCCAGCCGGCCTTATTAAGTCCGGCAGTAAGCTTTTTCTGCCTGCGGCGGTATTCGGCAACCGTATCTTTTACGCATTTCTGACTGCCGGTGAGAGCCTTAACCGCAGAAAGCTGTATAGCGGTAAATACACCGTAGTCAAGATAAGACTTTATCTTTTCCAAGGGTTTTAGAATGTCATGGCCTCCCACGGCAAAGCCCACACGCCACCCGGCCATATTGTATGTCTTGGACAGGGAATGAAATTCCATTCCTACCTCTTTAGAGCCGGGGGTCTCCATAAAAGAAGGCGGCCTATAGCCGTCAAAAACAACCTCCGAATACGCCAGGTCATGGCACACTATTATGTTATAATCCAAAGCAAACTCAACCACTTTTTCAAAAAAACTGCAGTCATCAATGGTAGCTGTTGTCGGGTTGTTAGGATAATTCAGAAACATCAGCTTAGCTTTTTTCGCTACATCGTGAGGGATATCTTCCAAAACTGGAATATAGTTGTTTTTTTCCGTTATGGGCATATCGTACGGCTGACCGCCGGCAAGGATAATGCCGTTTCTGTGAACAGGGTAGCAAGGATTGGTTACCAGGGCTATATCCCCCGGGTCCAGGTAAGCCATGCACATATGGGCTATGCCTTCCTTGGAGCCTATCAGGGCTATGGCCTCATGCTCGGGATCAAAATCAAGTCCGTATTTTTTCCTGTACCATCCTGTTACCGTAGAGCGAAACTTGGGCATTCCCTTGGCCTGCGGGTACCTGTGGGTGCGGGGATGGTTTAAAACGGTATCGCAGAGCCGCTCAACTATATGCGGGGGCGTCGGAAGATCCGGATTTCCCATACCCAAATCTATCACGTCAAGCTTTTTCCTGTGAGCTTCACGCTTAAGCACGTCAATGGCGCCAAAGAGATACGGCGGAAGTTCTTTAAGGCACTTAGCCGGTTCGACGCTTACCTTTTTAATTTTTTTCTTTTTTTCGTTCATTTTCTTCTGAGTTTAATTTTAGAATTTACTAAAGTTCCACCGTCTTTGTCAAATTAAAAACTTTTAAATAATAATGTTCGCAAGTGTGTCGTAAGGACAAGTATGTTGGGGAAAGTTATTTAGCGCTTTTACGCGCGGTGTGGTCAAGTATTTTTTTACGAAACCTGATATGTTCGGGAGTTACCTCCATAAATTCGTCTTTTCCTATATATTCCAGTCCCTGCTCTATTGTAAATTTCTGTGCCGGGGCAAGATTAAGCGCTTCATCACTGCCGGCGGCGCGGACATTCGTGAGCTTTTTTGTTTTGCATACATTTACTACAAGATCCGCTTCTCTGTTGGCAGCTCCTATAATCATACCCGCATATACTTTTTCACCGGGATCTATGAAAAAGACTCCTCTATCGGAAAGTTTATATAGAGCATACGCGGAAGCTTCCCCGTTATCCAGTGATATCAGCGCTCCCTTGTTTCTGCCCTCAATTTCACCCCGATAGGGTTCGTATTTATAAAAAATATGATTCAATACCCCGGTACCCTTTGTATCGGTTATAAATTCGTTTCTGTAGCCAAGAAGGCCCCTTGAGGGAATGTAAAATTCAAGACGCCTGTAACCGCTGCTCCCCGTACTCATATTAACCATCTGGCCTTTTCTTAAGTTTAATTTCCCTATTACGCAGCCTACATGTATATCTTTAACATCTATAATTGTATGCTCTATGGGCTCATGCCGCTGATTGTTTTTTTGACGGTATATGACACGGGGTTTTGAAAGCTGTAGTTCATATCCCTCTCTCCTCATATTTTCAATAAGTACGGCAAGCTGCAGCTCTCCTCTGCCCTTTACCTTAAAACTGTCAGGGGCGGAGGTTTTTTCTACCCGAATACTTACATTCGTCTGAATTTCCTTCTGAAGCCTGTCCCATAGGTGCCTTGATGTCAGATACTGCCCTTCTCTACCTGCAAAAGGCGAATCATTTACCCTAAATTCTACAGCAAGAGTGGGACTATCTATCTCAATAACAGGCAGAGGGCGGGGATTTTTCTTATCCGCAACGGTTTCACCTACATCTATGGAATCCGTACCGGCAATTGAAATTATATCTCCGGCCTGTGCACTTTCCACTTCGGTTTTCTGCAACCCGCAATAGGAATATATTTTTGTGATATTAAAGTTTACTATGCCGGAATCCTTTTCTATTAAAATAACGCTGTCACCTTTTTTAACTACCCCTTCATGTATTTTACCTGTCCCTATTTTACCCACATAACTGTCGTATTCTATTGCTGAAACAAGAAATCTGAAGGGAGCAGAAGTATCTCCCCTGGTATCGGGTATATGTTTTATTATAGCTTCCAGAAGAGGTTTGAGGCTTACGGATTCTTCTTCAATTTCCTCTTTTGCTACCCCTTCCTTGGATGAAGCGTATATTACAGGAAAATCAAGCTGTGAGTCATCCGCTTCAAGTTCAACAAAGAGATCAAAGATACCATCCAGAACTTTATGTACATTAATGTTAGACCGGTCAATCTTATTGATTACAACAATTACTTTAAGTCCCAGTTCAAGAGATTTTTTAAGAACATACCTTGTCTGCGGCATAGGGCCCTCGTGAGCGTCTACAAGAAGGAGAACGGCATCTACCATTTTAAGTATGCGCTGTACTTCTCCTCCGAAATCGGCGTGACCGGGCGTATCAACAATATTAACCTTGTATCCGCCATAGGTAAACGATGCTATTTTAGAGAATATGGTTATTCCTTTTTCTCTCTCCAGTTCATTGGAATCCATTACCCTCTCTATTACTTTCTGGTTTTCTCTGAAAACCCCGGCATACTTCAGCATTGCATCCACAAGAGTAGTCTTGCCATGGTCAACGTGGGCTATTATTCCTATATTTTTTATTTTGCTCAAATATATTTTTTCCTAATAATCCATATTACACAGGGAGTTCTGAAATACGCTGCGATTTTTCCGGTAAATTGCGTCTGCCTTTTCAGGTTAAGTCTGATTATGCGGAAATGCGCCTTTTGTTATACGGTGACGAATAACTGTTTCGCGGTTTCGGAATGCTGTAATCAAAATCCTTAACAGTTTTTCTTTGAATTTTCTCCCCTATAATACTTTCAAGTTTTCGGACTATCTTACCGTCGCCGGAAGTGGTAAAGGTAAACGCGGCTCCTGATTTCCGGGCGCGGCCGGTACGGCCTATCCTGTGAATATAGTCATCGGTCGTATCGGGTATATCAAAATTAATCACATGTGAAATATGCTCTATATCAAGCCCGCGGGCGGCTATATCCGTTGCCACCATTATATTATAGCGCCCGTTCCTGAAACCTTTTATTGCCGCGTCGCGCTGAGCCTGGGAACGGTCTCCGTGAAGGCTGGTAACTTTATATTTTCTTCTCTCTATCTGATCGGCCAACCGAACTGCGCGTCGTTTTGTCCGGGTAAAAACAAGTACGGAATTCGTATCGGTATTATCAAGTATCCTTAACAGGAGTTTTGATTTAAGATGCTGCGCCACCGGAAACAGAGAATGTGAGACGGTATTCGCAGGGCAGCTTACGCCTATAGATATACGGACCGGATTGTTGAGTATCTTTTTCGCAAGCATTTCTATTTCCCGGGGGAAAGTTGCAGAAAAAAGCATAGTCTGCCTATGCGCCGGAACCTTAGAGACAATACGTTTTATATCAGGCATAAATCCCATATCAAGCATACGGTCCGCCTCATCCAGCACCATTATATCCAGACCTTTTAATGTAACATGTCCCCGGTTCATCAAGTCCAGCAGCCTGCCGGGGCAGGCGACAAGGATGTCCACTCCCCTGCGCAGGGCCTTTACCTGCATATTTGGACTTACTCCACCGTAAACGGTCGTACTGCGCAGGTTCGTACGGAACTTAAGTTCGTTTATGTCCCGGTGCACCTGCGCCGCCAGTTCACGGGTTGGGGTAACAATAAGGGCGCGGATGGACCTGCACTCTTTGTTCAAAAGTTTATGCAGTATTGGTAAAACAAAAGCTGCAGTCTTTCCCGTTCCGGTCTGGGCGGTTACAATAAGGTCTCTGCCGGACATTGCCCTGGGAATAACTTTTTCCTGAACAGGCGTCGCAACCTCATATCCCGCCCTGTCTGTTCCTGCTAAAAGACCGGTGTCTAAATCAAAACTCTTAAAACTCATAAATATCAGTACCTGCGCGAATATCCCTGGCCGCCTCGGCTTTCCCTGTCTTTTTTTGCATGCGCTTCGTTTACCTTAATTGTGCGCCCTTCAATATCTTTTGAATTTAAAGACTTAATAGCTTCCCTGACTTCTGACTGGTCTGACATTTCAACGAATGCAAAACCTTTCGAGCGGCCGGTATCCCGGTCCGTAATCAAACTTACAGACTTTACGTTACCGTGCTGCGAGAAAACTTCCCTCAACTTGTCCTCACTTACTGAGTAACTGAGATTCCCTACATACAATTTTGTGTTTTCCACTGTACAAATACTCCTTTTTTTTCTCCTGCAACCGTTATATTCTAAACTGACTGCAGAACACTCTCTCGTGCAATAATTCCTTTAATCTTATGATTTAGAGGTAAACCGATACTGCTGGCCTCCAGCAGGCACCGGATAACATAGAAAAGACTCTTTGAGGATTAGACTAGTTTCATTCTGTGAGACTTTATCTGGAATTGTTTAAAAAGGGCGAGGAAAACTCTTACTTTAAATAACATTCATTTCCGAATAATCTTTTTATATTATTATTACTGGGGGTAACTATACTTTTAATTTTACTTTTGTCAACACCTGCTGTATTATATTTGTGTTATATTTGTTGGTTTAAGTAAGAAAAATAGAACCGTCCCCTTTTTTTTAAGCGAGGAAAGCAATAAAAGCTGTTGAGAGTCCCAAGTATATGCTGACGCCGGTTATATCGGTAATAGTCGTGAGCACCGGTCCGGTCATCATAGCCGGATCCTTTCCCAGAGATTTTACGATGAATGGAAGGGTTCCCCCCACTATACCCGCTACAAGCACGTTTATACCCAGGGCCGCGCCCGCTACAATACCGAGATAGGGATTGCCGCGCATAACAAATGCGATCGCCGCAAAGAGAATTCCCAAAGCCAGGCCGTTCATCATTCCTACAACAACTTCTTTTCTTATTACCTTCCTGAAATCCCTCAGCCTGGCTTCTCCCATAGCTATACTTCTTATGGCAACAGACAGGGCCTGTATTCCCACGTTGCCTCCCATATCGGTTATCATTGGTATAAAAGCCGCAAGTATGGCTACTGTAGCAATCGTTTCTTCAAAGCCGGTAATTACGGCTACCGCTCCCATATTCAGAAAAACGTTTGCCGCCATCCAGGGAAGCCTGCCTTTTACCGCCTTAACAGGGGGAGTAAAAAAAGACTCTTCGGCAGCTACGGCAGAATGAGATGTAATCAGCTGCGCCGATTCGCTTGACAGCACTCTCATGGCGTCATCAAAGGTTATGACTCCGGCTATGTACCCTTCCCCATCCACTATCGGCAACATCATTAACTTGCGGTTTCTTATGATAATAGCTGCCTGATGTGCGCTGTCTGTCACCGAAACCGTTACCAGGGAGGGGCTCATAACGTCTTTAACCGGCCTTGTCTTTTCTGTTCTCAAAAGGTCCTTTATTGAAATGACTCCGGCAGCTTTGTTCCTGTCATCCAACACATAAACATACGGAGTACGCTCAATTTCCGGAGGTGCAGAAAGTATGCTCTCAAGTGTTTCGCTGACCGTGCGCTTTCCTTCTACTGAAACATAGTAAGGTGACATGAGCCGGCCGGCACTGTCTTCCGGATAGTTTTTTATATCTTTAATATGCTCCTGAATTTTCCTGTCCAGATGCCCCGTCAGTTCTTTTTCTTCTTCTTCATCAAGAGATTCAAGTATGGCTATAATGTTGTCGGCCGGGATGTTGTTAACTATTTTTACTCTTATGGGGTACGGGAGAGTTTCCAGAACGCTGACTGCGAAGTCCGTCGGCATCCGGGAAAGAACTCTTCCCGCGCGGCTTTTATCCATCTCTATCAGGCACCGCCCTGCTTCTTCCGGCTCCGTTCCGCTCAGGACAAACGCCGTCCTTGACGGAGAGAGCTGGCGGCTTAAAACGACGACTTGCCTGTATTTTCCCTGTTCAAGTCTTTCTGCCATTTCTGAGGCGATTTCTTTCAGTGACTGCGGATTTATAATCATACTTTTCCTCCCTTAGTTATTTTTGCATTATGATAACATATTTCATATCATATAAAAACTTAAAAAGTTGATTTTTTTGAACCTGCAGCGGACTTGCAATTAATTTTAAAAACTGATATAACCAGCTTAAAATTTAATTTTGTGAAAGATTTCACAAACATATAAAAAGGCATTAATAATGGTAAAAACAAACGAATTAAAAAAAATAGTGTCCAAGTGGAAAGACAAAGAAGGAAACCTCATAATGGTTTTCCACGAGATTCAGAACAAGTACGGCTATGTGCCCAGGGATGTCTCAATGAAACTTTCCGAAATGCTTGACGTCCCGCTTGCGCGCATATATGAAGTCCTGACTTTTTACAACTACTTCGACCTCAAACCCCCCGGCAAACATACTATCTCTGTCTGTATGGGAACCGCGTGTTATCTCAAGGGAGCCAACGAATTGCTGAAAAAGATAAGGGATCTGCTCAATATCAGCGAAGGAGAAACTACGGAAGACGGACTGTTTAAATTAAACGTGGTAAGGTGCCTGGGTTGCTGCGGCCTGGCGCCTGTTGTTACTATAGACGAGGACGTTTACGGCAAAGTTCAAAAGGAAGATGTTCCCGATATCCTGGCAAAATATACAAAAGAGAAGCAAAATGCATAAATCGTTGAAAAAACTGAAAGAAATACGCCAAGCCCGGCAAAAAGACCGCTTTAAGGAAACAATAACGGTAGGTATGAACAGTTGCGGAATTGCGGCG
>PWMP01000130.1 GCA_003558145.1 Elusimicrobiota bacterium | reverse complement strand
GCCATGATTTTCCCTCCAGCGATACCGTAATATCCAAAAAGCTTGTTGAGAAAATAAAGGTTAAACTACCGGAAGGCAAAAAGAAAACGCTGGAGATAAATACAGACAGTGTATCAAATACCCTTTGGGCGGCGTTAAAATTAGATTCAACCGGAACATATATTGCCTCCTATAAATTACAGAGACCGCAAATGGAAAATCCTGTTGCATACGGCAGTACGGTCATTATCTGCCGGGAAGATTCAGGTATCTATGTTAATGGAGAAGGGCCTGAAATAGCTCCTCTTGAAAAACTTTCCCGGCTGGGTACGGATGATAATATTATGCTGGGGTTATTCAATGGCGGAAAGAGAGTAGGCGGAAGCTTAAATATTTATCCTCCCTACGGACGCAGCTACAGAATGCGCACGGCTGAATCCCGAGCTGCGGAAATAAAAACGGATATTCCGGGAAAGTATCTTGTTACGGCAAGAATAGAAGGGATAGATCTTTCTTTTACTTTTTTAGTCCCGGAAAGAGAAAATGAAAACAATTAAAGCGTTAACAATTGTTTTAATAGTACTGTGCCTGGTTAGCATCCTGGCCTATGGTCATGCCATGTTTGTGTCTATGGGAGAAGGAGCTGTATTTGTGCAATGTTATTACGATGACGGGACTGCTGCTGCTTTTGCGGATGTAAGAGTATACGGGCCCTGCCGGAAAGAATTTGCATCCGGCATAACAGACAAAAACGGTATTTTTGCTTTTTTGCCGGATACTGCCGGAGACTGGCAGGCTGTGATAGATGACGGAATGGGCCACAGGGTTGTCAAAGATTTCATTATAGATGAAGATTTTAAAACTGTTGTCCATAAAAAAACTAATGGGATTCCCAAGTTTTATGGTGTTATTATCGGTGTCTGTCTGATATTTGGTTTATGGGGGCTTTTTGCGTTAATAACGGCAAAAAAGCATAATTAATGCACATATCCGATGGTGTATTGTCTCCTGCGGTTCTTGCAGTTGGTACAATTATTGCGGCTTCAGGAGTAGCGGTTGGACTTAAAAAAATTTCATACAGGGAAATGCCCACCCTGGCAGTTTTGACTTCCGTTTTCTTTGTAGCTTCGCTTATTCATATTCCCCTGGGCCCGGCAGGAGCTCATCTTATTCTAAATGGCCTGGCAGGCATAATACTTGGATGGGGGATTTTTCCGGCCCTGTTTATGGGATTGCTTCTTCAGGCGATGTTATTCAGTCACGGAGGAATTACCACAGTAGGGGTAAATACTTTAAATATGGCTTTACCGGGGTTCTTATGCTGGAAATTGTTTCCCTTAATTAAAAATAAGCAAGCCGGAGGATTTATAGCTGGTTTTGGCGGAGTTGCAGGTTCTGTTTTGATGCTGTGGGTTTCTTTGGGGCTTAGCCGGCAAAGTTTTATCCCGGCTGCAACAATAATTGCGGCAGGTCATATACCGGTGGCTATTGCGGAAGGGCTGGTTACAGCCGCTGCTGTTGTATTTTTAATGAAGACCTCTCCTGAATTGATAGGAAGCTGCAATGCATCTTGAAGTTTTTTCCAGGGGGAATTCCTTCATACACTTTCTTAACGAAAGAGTAAAGATAGCGGTATTTATTTTTTTTTCATTTCATACAGCCCTTACTCCCTCGTTAAATGTGCTTTTTCTATATTTTGCAGCGTCTTTGCTTCTTTTTTTTGTTGCAAGAATAAATGCAAAGAAAGTACTCCAGCGGCTTTATGCAGTAAATTTATTTGTTGCTTTTTTCTGGATAATTATACCTTTAAGTTTTCCGGGGAACTATAGGCACGGAGCTGAAATCGCTCTGGCAGTAACTTTAAAAGCCAATGCCATAGCTGTTTTTGTTATGGCCCTTGTAGGCACCTCTCCTCTTATGAAAAACATTTCAGCCCTTCAAAGTTTCGGAATGCCTGATAAACTTAGCGGGATCTTTTATTTCTGCATCAAGTATATAAGTGTTCTTCATGCGGATTACACAAAATTAAAAGAAGCAATGAAAATAAGAGGCTTCAGGTTTAAAACAAAATTAAAAACTTACTTAGTAACAGGAAATATGCTTGGAATTCTGCTTTTTAGAAGCCGCTTTCATTCCGAAACGCTTTATAACGCTATGCTGTGCCGCGGTTTCGAAGGGCATTTTTCCTCTCTTTTCAAGGAAAAATTGAAGGGGAAAGATTTTGTTTTTATATCGGCCTCATTTGTATTTTTTATTTGTATGTTATGGATACAATAGTTTTAAAAGAAATAAGATTCCGTTATCCGGAAGGTAGTGAGGTCTTTTCCCGGCTTGATTTTAATTTTCCTGCCGGAGGCCGTATAGGAATAACCGGACCCAACGGCAGCGGCAAGTCAACGCTTTTTAAAATAATAACAGGGTTGCTTAGACCGCTGTCCGGATATGTGGAATTGTTTGGAACTGAGATGAGAAAAGAAAAGGACTTTGCCGCTTTTAGGACCAGGGTGGGCTATCTTTTTCAGAACCCGGAGGACCAGATTCTTTTTCCGTCTGTGGAAGAGGACCTGTCGTTCGGGCCGCTAAACCAGGGTAAAAGCAGGCATCAGGCAGAAGAAATAGTAAAGCAGGTACTTAAACAATTCGGCCTTGAATCATTAAAAAATAGAAATCCTTTCAGGCTTTCGGGAGGAGAAAAACACCTCGTAGCCCTTGCGGGTATAGCTGCTATGAAACCGGAAATATTGCTTATGGATGAGCCTTTTGAATGGCTTGATGATAGTAGTATGCAAGCTGTTTTAGATTACATTTCGCAAACCCCGTCTTTTATAATTATATCCCGGGATAAAAAGATGCTGAGCCGAATCTGCAAAGATGGGGTATATATACTTAATAACGGTCTTTTAAAAAAATAAGGAAGTTTAGTTTTTCTTTTTGAAGATTTTATATATGCTTCAGATCTCTGCCTTTACCGGAGTCTGAAACTTCTGCCAGCTCTGCAGGGTAGGGTTCAAAATAACTTTGCGATTTAAGATAGTCAATATCAAACCTTACTATATAAGACCGGATTACCATCCGCAAAGCGCTTAAAGGCAGCTTCCTGTTTTTGTATTCCGCCAGAAGATTGTTTATAAAGGATACTTCGTCTCTTTTTATGTCTCTGGAAAAATAGCCCAGAGAGTGTTGTATAACGTTTATATGGGAATTATGCGAAGCGTTTTTCTTAAAAGAATCAAGCAAAAGACTTTCATATCTTTTATTAGTTTCTTTAAGCCCTGTATTTTTCTGATGAGCAACAAGTTTTCCCATTTCTCTCATATTTTTCTGGTTATAGGCAAGCAAAAGTAATTTGTTCCGGGAATGAAAATCAACAAGCTGCTTTGCTTTATCTGTTTTTTTAACTGAGTGAAACTTTGCAAAAGTAAAAAGTTTTATAAGAAAATGTTCCCTTATGTTAAAATTTGTCAGCCTGTTTTCGGTTTCCGCAGGATAACCGGGAAAAGTGGCAAGGACTGCTTTGCCGAAAAAGCCCGGGCCTTTCCCGGATACGGGGCTTTTCTCCATTGAGGGATAATATTTTGCGGCGTGTATCGCGCAGGAAGGGGATTTGTATTTCAGTATGAATCCGTGAACATCATTAAGTCTTTTAAGAAAGCCGGAAGAAAAATTTTCCATTTTCTCTGTAAGGTCTCTTAAGCTTTCAGACTGCACTAGTTTCAGGGTATCCTTTTTTTGTATTATCCGGATCGGTTTCCTGGGAACTCCCAGGCCTATTTCAACTTCAGGGCATATATTTATAATCCGGCAGAAGCCGGCAAGTTTTTCTATAAAAGGAGCCGGTATCATTTCCCCGTTGTACCTGCAGCTGTCAAAGCCCAGGCACCGGCTGCATAAGATTACAGGTTTTTCAGTCTGCATGAGGCAGGATTTTTTCCGCGTTAAAAGATGGCTCTGTATAAGGTTGCGAATTAATAATTAATTCCAATATTAAGCGTTACTGAACTTTGATACAGCTGAAATGCCGTATCACGGAAGCGCGGCGCTCCGAAAGGACGCAAAACGTTTAGTGAAACTCCAACCCCTTCACGCGGAATGCCAAGCCAGTTTGTATCAAGCTTCTTATTACTGTTTTCGTCATGGAAAGCCGAGACTGCATAGGTTCCGTAGTCTAGATCATAAAAATTAACTGTATGGCTGACAGCTGAAAGCGTGCTGTAGTAGTTTAGGTAGGCATTTTCGCTATTGCCGGGAAAGCCCTTGGAAGAATTAAAAAGAAGAACACCTATACCGCCTTTTGTATTTCTCAAATCTTCAAAATGTATTATTAAGTTCCCCCTGCGATCTTCAGCATTCAGGGCTGTAGTAAAAACAATTAATAATAAAAAATAAATTAAAAATTTCATTCACTTTTCCATAAACATATAAATTATAGTTTACAAAATTTATTACTATAATCAAAGTATATTTAGGTGACTACGAAACCATTATCTTCACTTCTTGTTAAATATTTGTTACACTTTTTAAAAGTAAAGTTAAATGGAGCTTAAGTTATGTATGTTTTCGATTGGAAACTGAGAAGAGACCCTTATAAATACATCCTTCAGAGCCTTGTGGCCATACTTGCCATAGGTGTTATTCTTTTCTTTCTTGACCTCAGGATTCAGACAGCGCTTGTTGCATCTCTGGGGGCAACCTCATTTACTATCTTTACCCGTCCCAGGCATTTTATGAGTTCCTTTCGAACAGTCGCTGGCGGATATGCGGTAGGGATCTTAGTTGGTGTTTTAATGGACCTATTTATCAGACCGGTATTTCCGGGTGAATATTCACTTCACATGGCCGGCGGCCTGGCTGTAGGTGTGGCAATATTCATAATGGTTGCCACCAACACCGAGCACCCGCCGGCAGCGGGTATATCACTGGGTCTGGTGCTTAACGAATGGAACTTAAGAACACTGATATTCATAGTGTCTGCAGTAGTGCTTATGCTTGTACTGAAGTCTTTCTTAAAACCCTATATGATAAACCTGATAGGCGAAGAGCCCTCAAAGCGTCCGGGGATGAAACTCTCCAGTCCGTCTTTTCCTGACGGCGGTGAAATTCCTGAAAAATATACGTGTAAAGGTGACAATATTTCTCCTCCTTTAAAAATTGACAGCGTTCCGGAAGGCACCGAATTCCTGGCCCTTGTACTTGCAGACTACGAGGGAATACTGGGTGTAAGGCATTACTGGGTTTTATGGAATATCCCGTCGGATACCCGGGAGATAGTGGAAGGAGCGTTTGCTAGTTGTGTCTGTGGAATTAACGACTACGGTAAAACAAAATACATGGGGCCGTCTCCGTCAAGCGCCAGTCATACCTATGTGTTCAGGCTTTACGCATTGGATTGTAAACTGGATATTCCTGAGGGTTCAAAATGCATAAAACTGGAAAGGGCAATGAGCGGGCACATACTTGATAAAGCAACGCTAAGCTTTATTAATCCAGCTTAAAATGAGCAGAAAAATAAACGGAATCAAAATAGAATGTGTCTCGGGTGATATCGCTTTCCAAAACGATGCGGATGCTGTGGTAAACGCAGCTAATGCTTGCCTTATGCCGGGAGGAGGCGTAGCCGGAGCTATTCACCGCGCAGCTGGAAGCAGTCTTGCCGAAGAATGCCGGTCCATGGCTCCCCTTAAACCGGGTGAAGCCGTTATATCCGGGGGTTACAACCTCCCCAACCGTTATGTTATTCATTGTCTGGGTCCGGTATATGGAGTCGATAAACCCGAAGATAAGCTTCTGTCTGAATGTTACCGCAGGGCGCTGCTCCTGGCTGACAAGAATGAGATAAGAACAATTGCTTTTCCGGCCATTTCAACCGGGGCTTTTGGTTATCCTGCCGAAGAAGCTGCAGAGATTGCAATGAAAACGGTTGTGGATGCCGCCAGGGAACTGAACAATCTAAAAAAAATACGCTTTGTTCTGCACGGCGAAAAAGCCCTGGATATTCACCGAAAAACACTTAACAGCATTTTTGAAAAGCAAAACACTTGAAGAGTAAATTTACATAAATTTATATTTATTTAGGGTGCAGTCGAAACTAATAGATGAGGAGTTAAAAAATGAACATAGATTTAATTATTTTAATAGGAGCCGCCAGTTTCATAGTTATTTTAATTACACTGTTAAAACTGTCAAAACAGCTTGACAACGTGTCCGGAACAATAGAGTCCCTGACAAAAAATGTATTGTCTATAAGACAGCAGGATGAACTTAATGCGTCTCGTATTACCCAGCGTCTGGATTACAGGGCAAAGGATATAATCACGGAAATAAAAAGCAGAAAAGAAAAAGATAAAGATGAGGAAATACGGGAGCAGAGAAGGACCCGGGATTTATAAAGGATATTAAGCTGAATACTTTTTTTGTTATATTTTGGAGGTGATTTAAATGGGAAAAACAGTAAGTTTTCTCTATAAACTTGCCCGCACGGCAAATGACGTGGAGAAAATAGCTTCCGGCAACCCTAAGAGAATAGCCCGCAGGGCAAAAAACAAAGTTATAGGTAGAAAGCTTGTGAAGAAACTATGGTGAGGTAATATTATGAAAAAGACTCTTCTTGAAGAAACAAAAATAGGTGATTTTTTAAGTACAGGATGCGAAGCTGATGAGGAAGAAATTGGACTTTACATTGCTTCGGCTGACGTATCTGCAAGCTGCGGATTTAAATATGATGAGTGGGAAAATTTTGTAAATGCGGTAAATAAAGCCAATAAAAAATATAAAGAGATTTTAAAATAATGATTTTAGAATTAGCGGATGCCGGCCGTAACCGCTGAAAGATTTATAATACATGTTGATATGGACGCTTTTTTCGCGTCTGTTGAGCAGAGAGATAACCCCTCATTTAGAGGCAGGCCCGTTATTGTAGGAGCCGACCCCAAGGAGGGAAAGGGCAGGGGTGTAGTGGCTGCCTGCTCCTATGAAGCAAGGAAATATGGAATACACTCGGCGATGCCCATATCGCGGGCTTATAAAAAATGCCCTGATGCCGTATACTTGCCGGTGGACATGGACAGGTATCTTGCGGTATCCGAAAAAATTTTTCGAATAATGAATGACTTTTCTCCAAAAGTGCAGGGGGTTTCGATTGATGAGGCTTTTGTTGATGTAAGCGGTAGCTGGCACCTTTTTGGCACTCCCGAAGAAACCGCTCGTAAATTAAAAAAAAGAATTAAAGAACAGTCTTTGCTTAATGCTTCTGTAGGCCTGGCTCCCAACAAATTCCTGGCAAAACTTGCTTCGGAATATAAAAAGCCTGACGGCTTTTTTGTAATCCGTCCGGAAAATATGAGAAAAGTTCTTGATTCGCTACCGATAGACAAAATTCATGGAATAGGAGACAAAACCGCACAGAAGATGAAAGGTATGGGAATAAAAACTCTTAAGGATCTTGTAGTTATTCCGGCTGATGAATTAATTAGAAAATTCGGAAAAACCGGATTGCGCTTCTATAATCTCGCCCAGGGAATTGATAATTCCGAAGTGGAGGTTACGGGTGTTGTTAAATCCGTTTCAAACGAATATACTTTCAATGAAGACGTTTCGGAAGATAAAAAAGTGGAAGCGGTTTTACTTAAACTTTCGGATAAAGTTTCAGGCCGGCTTAGAAGAAAATCTCTTGCCGGAAGAAATGTGTCCGTAAAAATCCGCCTTGAGGACTTTAAAACCTATACCCGGACGATGCAGCCGGGAGGAGAAATAAATACCACTGAAGAAATTTATTCCGCTGCCCGTTCTCTGTACAGAAAATTTCGGAGCCATAATAAAACAAAAAAAATACGTCTGATAGGTGTGAAAGTTGACAACTTTGAACATAAAAAAAAACAGATGGAACTCTTTAAGAAGAAAAAAAATGCTAAGCAAGAAAAATATGTCAGGCTTAATAAGGCCGTAGATAGAATAAGGAATAAATACGGAGAGGCATTAATATACCGTGCCGGCACAGAAATAGAGGATGAATAAAAATATAAGCGAAATAATATTTGCGGCTGTAGATACCGAAACTACGGGTTTTTCCCCTGCCTGCGGCGACAGAATATGTGAAATAGGAATTGTAAAAACAGTAAACTGGAAAGTAACGGAAGTATACGAAACATTTATTAATCCGCTTATGAATATTCCGCCTCAGGCAAGCGCCGTTCATTCCATTACGGACGATATGGTACGGGATGCTCCCAAATTTAGTGATATTAAAGAACAGCTGATTAATATAGTAGGAGATTCGGTACTGGTTTTTCATAATGCGCCTTTTGACCTTTCTTTTATAAATGCGGAACTTCTGGCCGCCGGCGCCGACCCTTTAAATAATATTATAATCGATACGCTGAGTTTGCTGCGAAAGTCTTTCGGTTTTCCGAGCAATGCCCTTACGGATATAACGAGCCTGCTTGAAATATCCCACGAAAACAGTCACCGTGCCCGGTCGGACGCTGCGGTTACTATGCAGGTGCTTGAATATATCGTGAGAAAGAGAGAAATAAACACACTCGGCCAACTAATGCGTTTGCAGGGAACAACTGGAATCTAAACTAAACTTGAATATTGACTGAAAAATTTGTATTCTCTCAAAAGTAATTTGTGTTTAGGAGAACTTTTGCGTAAATACAACAAGTTCATCAATGTTGGAAGAAATATAGTCAAATCCGGTTTTGTTTTCCCGGGTTTTAGTGTTTTATAATGCTTAGCCAGTACCTCCCTGTTCCCGTAAAAGATCCCGTCTTTATCTTTGCTCTTCTTATGCTGACTGCGGTAATTGCTCCCCTGTTGTCTGAGCGTATTAAACTTCCCGGTATAATAGGATTAATAGTTGCCGGGGTAATATTGGGTCCTCACGGGCTGGGCATTCTTGAACGCGGCTATGAAGTTGAGCTGCTGGGTACTGTAGGGCTTCTTTACATTATGTTCCTGGCCGGGCTGGAACTCGACCTGATTGAATTTATTCGTAAGAAAAACCACAGTCTCATATTCGGGGGGCTAACTTTCGGCTTACCACTTGTAATGGGTACCCTTATGGGGAGATACCTACTCTGGTTTACATGGCCTGCCGCGATATTGCTTTCATCCATGTTCTCATCTCATACACTTATAACATATCCTATAGCGAGTAAGCTGGGTCTGACCCGCCAGAGAGCGGTTACTACTACAATAGGCGGTACTCTTATAACCGATACGGCGGCTCTTCTGGTCCTTGCTATAATTGCTGCCACACATAAGGGTGATCCGACTCTGACTTTCTGGATGAGGATGGGTTTTTTTATGTTTATATACGTTGCGGCGGTTGTTGCCATCTTGCCCCGCCTGGGCCGCTGGTTTTTCCGCAATGTTGCTAATGACGGGACAGTAGCGTATATGGGAGTTATTGCTTCAGTTTTTCTATGCGCTTACCTGGCGCATGTTGCGGGTTTTGAGCCGATCATAGGAGCTTTCCTGGCGGGATTAATGCTTAACAGCCTGATACCTGAGAACAGCACACTTATGAACAGGGTTCAGTTTGTAGGCCATTCCATGTTTATCCCCATATTTCTTATATCCGTGGGAATGCTGG
>PWMP01000133.1 GCA_003558145.1 Elusimicrobiota bacterium | reverse complement strand
ATGCCCCTGGATGAGTGCATAGCTTTCCCTCATTCGCGGGTTGAAGCCGAAAAAGCCCTGGAGCGTACAGTAAACTGGGCTTATAAGAGCCTTGAAAAATTTGAGAGCCTTGGCAGAAAATCTCTTACAACCTCTCTTGGACAAATGCTTTTTGCGATAATTCAGGGAGGAAGGTTCCGTGATCTCAGGGAAAAATGCGCCCGTTCTCTTGTCGGAAAAGCTTTTGACGGTTATGCTGTGGGCGGAGTAAGCGTGGGTGAGCCGCGCAAACAGGTGCGCGATACAGTGGATTTTACGACATCTTTTCTTCCGCAGGAAAAACCAAGATATGTTATGGGAATAGGGGGTCCTGCCGATATAGTCAGCGCGGTGGAGAGCGGCGTGGATATGTTTGACTGTGTTATACCTACCCGGCACGGCCGCAACGGATGGCTTTACACTTCGTCAGGCCGGATTGTTATAAGAAATGCACCCTATAGAGACGATTTTTCTCCCGTTGACCCGAAATGCTCCTGTTACACGTGCGCAAATTTTACCCGGGCTTACCTGCATCACCTGTACAGAAGAGGTGAGATATTGTCTATGATTCTGAATTCTTTACATAATCTGCATTTTATGATAGAATTAACAGTCAAAATAAGAGAGTCAATAATTAACGGCGGTTTTAATGAAATCAAGAAAGAAATTTTCCGACAATACGGAGAATAATTTTTTAAGCGAAGAGGAAGAGCTTAAGTGCATGTATCTCCGGCTCAAGGAGATGGCCGGCCGCCTCGTTGAAATTGAGGAGATGTATCCTGACGCGAAGGATTTTAAAGAAGTTATAAACAAGGCGATAATAGATTTAGAAAACGCTTCTCATCTTATTGACAGTGAAGTAATGACTCTAAGGGCACTGAAGTGGGCCAAAGAGCTGAGAGGTAAACAGCGCAAAATGCCTGAATGAGTATTAAAATGGAGGAAAATTAATGATAAACATAGCTTACGCAATGGGGCCGGCGCCGTCAGGCGACGCTGCCGGGGGTACAGCCCTTGGAGGTTTACTGCCGCTGGTACTTATCTTTTTTGTGTTTTATCTTTTGCTTATAAGGCCGCAGAAGAAACAGATGCAGAAACATAAGGAAATGGTAAACACCCTGAAAAAATCGGACGAGGTCGTCACGTCTGGTGGAATACACGGAAGAGTGACCGCCCTAAGAGGAAAAGAACTTGAATTAGAGATTGCTCCCCAGGTACGGGTTACCGTTTCGCGCCAATCGGTTTCGGCCGTGAAGAGCCCCGAAACGCAAACCGGGGAAATTAAGGAAAAATAGATATCCATGAATAAATCTCTTCAGTGGAAAATAACAATAATACTTGTAGTTGTCGTAGGAGCTTTATGGTCCCTTTTTCCGACTTACCGTTGGTATGCCATGTCGCCGGAGCAGCAGGACAGGATGCTCCAGATGCGCGATCCTATTGTTGAAAGGACTTTAAACCTGGGTCTTGACCTGCAGGGGGGAATGCATCTTACTCTGGAAGCTCAGATAGACCAGGCTCCGGATGATATTTCCACAAGAGAAGCCGTTGACCGGGCGCTTGAAATTATCCGCAACCGTATAGACCAGTTTGGTGTGGCCGAGCCGCACATAGTCCGCAGGGGCGAACGCTGGATAGACGTTCAGCTTCCCGGTGTAGATGACCCCGAGAGAGCTATTGAGCTTATAGGCCGTACAGCCCGCCTTGAGTTTCATATAGTCAGCGAGGAACCTCCTCCACTTGAAGGAGAAGAAATTCCCGAAGGTTATGTTGTTCTTGAGGGCCGCCGGGCTGAAAGATTTCTTGTCAGGGAAGAGCCGGAACTTACAGGGGCGTCACTAAAAGACGCCAGAGTGAGCACCGGAGGAGATTTTGGACGGCCTCATGTCGCTTTTAACCTTGACAGCGAAGGCGGCAGAATTTTCGAGAGAGTTACCGAAGCAAATATAGACAGGCGTCTTGCCATAGTGCTGGACGGTGTAGTCCAGTCAGCTCCCGTAATCCGCTCAAGGATACCCGGCGGCAGCGGTATAATAGAAGGGGCTTTTTCCCTGGAGGATGCGAGAGACCTTGCAATGCTGCTTAGAGCCGGTGCTCTTCCCGTTCCGGTTGAGATTATAGAAAACAGGACGATAGGCCCGGCTCTGGGAGAAGATTCCATAAAAGCCGGTATTTCCGCCCTTGTTCTGGGCTTTATCGTGGTTCTTCTTTTTATGGTAATATATTACAGGATGGGCGGCCTGATCGCGGATCTTGCCCTGGTTCTGAATGTGCTGATTCTGCTGGGGATTATGGCTTTGCCGGGACTTGGATTTACTTTAACTCTTCCGGGGATAGCCGGAATTGTCCTTATAACGGGTATGGCGGTTGATGCCAATGTTCTTATTTTTGAAAGAATACGAGAAGAGCTCGAGGGCGGCAAAACGCCCCGCGTGGCTATTGACGCCGGGTATAAAAAAGCTACTTCAACCATACTTGACGCTAATATAACAACTCTTGTCGCCGCCGCTTTTCTTTTTCAGTTCGGAACCGGCCCGATTCAGGGTTTTGCTGTCACATTGTTTATTGGAATTTCAGCCAGTATGTTTACGGCCCTGGTGGTGACTAAAGCCGTTTTTGATATTATAACCGGAGAAAGAAAAATAAAGGAACTTAAGATATGAGATTTCTGCGCAACACTTCAATAAATTTTCTAAAAGTTAAAAAAGCTGCTTTCGTACTTTCAGCGATACTTATTCTCGCTTCTATGTATCTTTTTTTCTTAAAGAAGCCTAATTGGGGAACTGACTTTACCGGCGGGACTCTCGTACATGTCAGGTTTGACAGCCTTCCTTCTGAATTTATGATAAGACAGGCGCTTTCCGAAGCCGGATACGAACATCCGTTGGTACAGCGGTTTCGCGATGCGGAAGCCGCTGTAATCCGGATAAGCCCCCAGGATGATGATGCTAATGTCAGCGAAAGGATAAAAAAGGCGCTGGCTGTCTCATTTGCCGATGAAAATCCCGAAATCCTGAGAACGGAAATGGTAGGCCCTGCTGTAGGGGATTACCTGAGAGAAAGAGCCATGTGGGCGTTTCTTTTGGCTTTTGCCGCTATAATACTTTACGTGGCCTGGCGGTTTAAAGGGGGAGTATGGGGCCTTTCGGCTGTTGTCGCCCTTATACACGATGTAATAATTGTCTTCGGGCTTCTCACTTTTCTGGGCATAACAATAGACCTCGTCGTTGTGGCCGCCCTGCTGACGCTTGCGGGCTACTCTGTAAACGACTCCATAGTAGTTTATGACAGGATAAGAGAAAATATAAAACTTCACTATAAAAAACCGTTGGATGAAGTTATAAATCTCAGCATAAACGAAACTCTTTCCAGAACGGTCATTACTTCCGGAACGACTCTTGCTGTAGTTGTGGCACTGCTGTTCAGAGGGGGAGAAGTCCTGCACGGGTTTTCCGTGGCGCTGTGCGCGGGCATTATAATAGGTACTTATTCTTCCGTGTTTGTGGCGGCTCCTCTTGTCTATGCCTGGCAGCACAAAAAGTAAAAAGTTATCTCTTGTTCAGTCCCTTCGTAAAATAAAAGGGCTGAAGATAAAGCTCAGAAAAAGAGAAATCCTCCGTCATCTGAAGTACAGCCCTAAAAGCGGAGAAATACCACCGGAAACCGAAAGCCTTATTCAGCAGGAGCTGCAGAGGGCGTATGAACTTATGTACCCTTGCGTAATCTACCTGACAGTTCCGCGCAGTTCAGATACTTTTGAAAAAGTAAAAAATGAAATACTTAAAGGTTCTGAAAAAATGGAAAAAATATCTTCAAACTGTGTGGCCGTAACACTTATGGCTTCCACCGCAGGAATAAAAATAGAAAAAGAAATAGATAATCTTAAGAAAAAAGAACTTACCCGGGCGCTTGTGTTGGATGCTGCCGGCAGCGAAGCGGCGGAACAGGCGGTCAACTTTGTTTCAAAGCTTATAACAGAGCAGGCCCGGGAAGAAGAAAGCTGCACCGGGATGAGAATTTCTCCCGGATACGGCGGCTGGGATATCCGGGTAACGGAAAAAATCCTTAAAATACTGGATGCCTCAAAAATAGGCATAAAATACACCCCTTCCGGTATAATGACTCCCCGCAAGTCTGTTGCGGCGGTACAGGGCTGGTTCAAACAGTAAACAAAAGGGGACGGTTCTATTTTTTAAAGAAAAACAATTAAGATGCCAAGAATAGCAAGATTTACTGTTGAAAACGGAATATACCACATAATGGTAAGGGGGAATAATCGTAATGATATATTCCACGAAAAGAAAGACTTTAAATACTTTAAAGAAAAAGCGGCACATATAAAACATAAACATAATATTAAAATTTTCCATTATGTGCTGATGAATAATCATTCCCATATTGTAATGCAGGTTCCGTTGTCTGAAGATTTAAGCAAAGCAATGAAAGCGTTAAATTTAAGTTACAGCCAGTATTATAGAAATAAATATGGAGGTGCCGGGCATTTTTTTCAGAACAGATTTAAAAGTTGTATAATACAGACAGGCAAATACATGCTGGAGTGTGGCAGGTATATAGAAAGAAACCCTGTTTCCGCCAGGATTGTTAACAATCCCGGTGATTACTTATGGAGCAGTTACCATAAGTATACCGGTAAAGAAGACATATTAGTTGATTATAATCCGGAGTATCTGGGACTAAGTTCCGATGAGGGAAAAAGAATTAAGTTATATAAAGATTTTGTTGAATCCAGAAGAGAAGAAAAAAGAACTGACGATAAATTTTTTAAAATCGGAGCTTACGGGAATAAGGAATTTATAAATAAGATGATTAAAAAAGGTTTAAAACCGAAGAGACTTAAAAGGGGCAGGCCTCCTGCAAAGAAAGATGAAAAATAGAACCGTCCCCTTTATTTTGGATGGGGGAATGGGAACTTCTCTTGCAAAGCGAGGAAAGGATTCATCTGCTTTATCCAACCTTCAGAATCCCAAAGACGTGCGGGAAATACATGGTGAATTTATCCGGGCCGGCGCGGATATAATACAGACAAACACTTTTTCGGCCAACCCGGCTATTTTCAAAAAAGATTATAAAAAACTTATATCTGCAGGGGTAAAGCTGGCCCGAAAAGCAGTTGCAGATTCCGGCCGCAAAAAACTAACTGTAGCGGGTTCCATAGGGCCTACGGGTAAAATGGTCTCTCCCGTAGGAAAGCTTGATTTTGAAGAAACGGTGAATATCTTTAAAAAGACTGCCCGGGCTTTTTATGATGCTGGTATTGATACTCTTATTATTGAAACTTTTGACGACATATCTGAGATGAGAGCGGCCCTGATAGGAGCAAGGGAAGCTGCAGACGGCTTTAAGATTTTTGCATCTATGACATTTTCTTCGGGGGACAGGACATCTACCGGGACTCCCGCCGAAGCGGCTGCTGCCGTAATGGATGCGCTCGGTGCTGATGTAATAGGAGTTAATTGTTCCTTTGGCCCCGAGGGTTTGGCGGATGCTGTCAAAAAAATCAGGGCCTATACGTCAAAACCTGTAATGGCGCAGCCTAACGCCGGTTTGCCGGATATTTCAAAGGGGACTATGGTATATCCGGAAAATCCGGCTGATTTCGCAGCAAAGTGCCGGGGCCTAGTGAAAGCCGGCGCTTCTTTTATAGGCGGCTGCTGCGGCACCTCGCCGGCTCATATAGCGGCCCTGAAGAAAACGGTGAAAAATATTACTCCTCCTCCTGCTCCCGGCAGAGTACCTGCGGTAATAACTTCCCGTACGTCATTTACCGTGTTTGGAGACTTTCCGGTAATAATAGGCGAAAGGATTAATTTTACGGCGCGGCCTGAGCTTGCATCGTCGGAAGCAAAAATAGCAGCCGAAGGGCTTAAGCAGAAAAAAGCCGGGGCCCTTGCCCTGGATATAAATCTTGGCCGTCATGAAGAAAAAACTTTAGAGTCCGTTATGGCTGTAGAGAGAAGGACGTCTCTTCCGGTTGTTCTGGATTCACAGAACGCCGCAGAAGTGGAAAAAGCTGCAAGGCGATATCCCGGCGTGCTTCTTTTAAACTCAATATCGGCGGAAAAAGAAAAAATGGACAGTCTTTTTCCCGTAGTAAAAAAATACGGGCTTCCCTTTATAGCACTTTGTGTTTCGGATAGAGGCGTTCCCGGGACCATAAAAGGCAAAATTAAAATTGCCCGAAGCCTGCTTAAAAGGGCCCGTGAAGAAGGAATTTCAAAAGATAAGATTCTGGTGGATCCGGTTGTTCTGGCTGCGTCATCAGATACGTCCTCAGCCTATAAAACGCTCAGGGCTATTGAGAATATTTCAGCTAATACCGTGATAGGGGTGAGCAATGTTTCCGGCGGTTTGCCGCAGAGAGCTCTTTTAAACCAGGCATTAAGCGCTCTTGCAGTTTATTGCGGAGCCTCTGCTCTTATAGTCGATCCCATGGACACAGATTTAGTTTATATGTTTTACGCATCCTCACTTCTTTCCGGCAGGGATAAAAGAGCGCTTAACTACACCGGGTATTTTGCCCCGGGATCGGAAAAATTTAGTTTTGATAATCCGCTTTCTCAGGCAATTTTTGAGGGTAGCAGGGAGGAAGCGGTCCGTCTTGCCCGCCTTGCCGTTAAGGATATGAGTCCGTTTGAAATAATAGAAAAACTTATAGCTCCCGCACTTGACAGGGTTGGGGCAGAGTACTCCGAAAAGCGGATTTTTCTTCCTCAGCTTGTAGAGTCGGCGCGCAGCGCCGAGGCGGCTGTAGAAGAAGTTGAAAGACATATAAAATCCGGCAAAAGCGAAATAAAGAAAAAAGGAACAATAGTAATCGCTACGGTAAAAGGGGATATACACGACATCGGAAAAAACCTTGTAGCGCTGCTCCTTAAAAACTCTTCTTTTGATGTTATAGACATGGGAGTTGATATAGATTCGAAAAAAATAGTTAATGAGGCTGTAAAACGCAAAGCCGATATAGTGGCTCTTTCCTCTCTTATGACAACGACAATGCATAGTATGAAGGAAGTAAAACAGCTGATTGACAGCAAAAAGCTGAAAATACCCGTTCTGGTAGGCGGCGCTGCGGTAACTGAAAAATTTGCCTCTCAAATAGGAGCATTTTACGCTAAAGATGCCGTAAAAGCGGTGAAAGCTGCCGAAGATATAATATCCGGGTAATGGCTGTTTATCTGGTTTCAGCTTTAATGAATCTTTATATCAGAATGACCGGACTGACCACGCGCCTGGCATATTTCGGAGAAGAAAATTTACCGCCGCCTCCTTTCATTTACGTTTTCTGGCACCGCCGTCTGGCGTTTCTTTCGTATTCTCACCGGAAAAGAGGAATAAAAGTACTGCTCTCTACCTCCAGGGACGGAGAAATTATATGGAAAATTATTAAGTCATTGGGATTTGGATGCGTAAGGGGTACGGCGTCAAAACCGGGCCAGGCCCGCCGGGCAGTGGTAGAAATGCTGAATTCTCTCAAAAAAGGGGAAGTTCTTGCTGTGACTCCCGACGGGCCGAAAGGGCCTGCAGGTGTTGTAAAAAAAGGGGTTCCTTATCTTGCTCAAAAATCAGGCTGCCCTGTGGTTCCGGTAAGCTGGGCAGCTGCAAGGAAAAAAATAATGAATAGTTGGGACCGGCTTGTACTGCCGCTCCCTTTCAACAGGGCGGCCGTAGCCATAGGCCGACCTTATTATGTACCTGAAAACGCTGATACCGAAAAAGAAGCTTTAAAAATAGGACGCCTTATAGACCGGCAGGAAGAAAGAGCCGCCCGTCTGCTTGAGCAGCTGTGAAATACCTTTATTTTTATCAGCTGTTATATTTGCTTCTTTTTGCTGCTTTTATGCCTTTCGGCGTAATTCTTTTAATGTGTAAAAAAAGTTTTCGCCAATCGCTTCACCAGCGCCTTACCCTGTATACAAAATACGAAAAACGGGCTCTTGAATCTGTGAAAAATTCGGTATGGATACATGCTTCGAGCGTTGGCGAAGTAAAACTTGTCTCAAGAATTCCGGCATTTAACAACATAAAGGCAGTAATAACTACATCAACAGTCACGGGCAGGGACCTGGCAAAAAAACTCTTTCCGGGCTGCTATGCCGTTCTTATGCCGCTTGACCTGGTTTTCCTGTGGAAAAAATTTTTGAAAATAGCCCGCCCTTCAAAACTTTTTATAGCTGAAACAGAACTGTGGCCCGCGCTTATATTTTCGTCCGGTATGCCCAAGGCTCTTTTTAATGCCAGGATGTCAGATGAAAAATATGGTACGTACGCAAAATTAGCTTCCCTGATGAAAACGCTTTTAAGGGAATTTGATATAATATTTGCGAGGGATAAAAAAAATTACGAAAGATTCCTGGCTGCGGGAGCGGATAAAAAATCGCTTAAACTTCTCGGTAATTTGAAATATCTCGGCAAAAAGCCTTTCATAGATTCATCTGATCCCAGGTTTATGACTGTAGAACATCCGGTTATAACGGCCGGTTGTACTCACGAAGGGGAAGAAGAAATAATTATAAAAGTTGTTCAGCGCCTCCGCGGCAGATATCCAGACATCAGTCTTATAATTTCGCCCAGGCATGTAAACCGCGCCGGCTCTGTAAAGAAACTGCTCCGGAAAAATATGATTGAAGGTATTTTATGGAGCGAAAAAAAAGGCCCCGTCTGTTCCGGGGAAACCATAATTGTGGACAGTATGGGAAAACTTTCCGCTGTATATTCCCTGTCTTCTATGGTTTTTGTAGGCGGAAGTTTTGACTCCACGGGCGGTCATAACGTTATAGAACCTGCCGTGTGGGGCAAGCCCGTAGCCGTAGGGCCGTCCTACCGTAATTTTATGCAGGAGGTTGAACATTTCAGGTTGGCAGGAGGGCTTAAAGTGGCAATGGGGGAGCTTAATTTATATAATATTTTTCTGGAATGGCTTAAAGACAAAAAGAACTGTGAAAACGCCGGGGCCGAAAACCTGGCCGCAGCAGATAAAAAGAGACAGCAAGCTTATAACCTGAACAAAGAGATAGAGAATTTTATGGGTTCATAAAAGAGTAATGATATTCAAAAGAATACTAATATTTATAATTCTTGTTTTGACAGTACTTATTGCCGGGACTCTCGGTTATATGAGAATTGAGAATCTTAACTTACTTGAAGCTTTGTACATGGCAACCATAACTGTTTCAACAGTAGGATTCAAAGAAGTAGTTCCGCTCTCACCTGCCGGAAAAATGTTTACCATAACTCTTATCGCGGGAGGAATTACGCTTATTACGGTTACATTTGCTATGTTTTCATCTTTAATATTAGAAGGAGAAATCGGAGAATATTTAGACAGGAGAAAAATGGATAAAAAAATAAAGACACTTAAAAATCATATTATTGTATGCGGAATGGGCCGTCTTGGTGAAGAAGTGGTAAGAAACCTTACGGAGACAAAAACGGATTTTGTGCTGATAGAGAACACGGAAGAAAAAGTACACAAGCTTATTAAGGAAATAGGCGAATTTCCCTATCTTATTGATGACGCTGAGGATCTTAAGGCTCTTGAGTCAGCGGGGGT